>CAZQKJ010000050.1:0-14237 GCA_964593315.1 uncultured Granulosicoccaceae bacterium | reverse complement strand
CTGTGGTTCCAAAGTTTCGGTTGATACAAGCTACACAGTTCCAGATCTGCCGGCAGATCTGGATGAATACTTAAAGATAGCGGAAGCCAGATTTTCAGATATCACTCCCGGTGCAGAAAAAGTCATTCACTGGGCTCACTCTGACAAACGCAAAACCCCAATTGCTTTCCTGTATTTTCACGGCTTCTCCGCTACCCGCCAGGAGTCCATGCCAGTGCCGGAGGATGTCGCCAGACACTTTGGTTGTAATATCTTCTACACGCGGCTGACCGGCAACGGTCGGAGTGATGATGCAATGGTGAATGGCACAGTGAATACCTGGGTCAATGATGCCAGTGAAGCGATGGCGATCGCTTCTGAAATTGGCGAGCGCACTGTCATTATCGGTTGCTCAACCGGAGCGACTCTTGCTTGGTGGATTTCAAATCAGGAACCGTTTATCAAGCAAACAGCAGCGCTGGTTTTTATGTCACCAAATTTCGGCACTGCAGACCCGCGCGGTACTTTGCTTACTGCGCGCTGGGGTCGCCAGCTGGCGGAAGCGATCATCGGTGACTACCGTGAAGGAGAAGCGGTCTCTGAAACTCATGCAAGGTATTGGTCCGTACGCTATCCAACCCGAGCACTACTGCCAATGATGGGCATGGTCAAAGTAGCACGCAGAATAAAACCCGCACTTTGCAAGCGACCGGTATTGATTCTTTACTCACCTTATGACGATACAGTTGACGCACGCAAGATACAGAAGTTTTACCGAAAACTTCCGTGCGTTAAAAATATTATTGCCATAGACAACCCGCACGCTTCAAGCCAGCACGTTATTGTCGGGGATATTCTGTCACCTCAGAATAATCAGCTTGCAACCGACAGCATTATAGATTTTCTTGAGGAAAATACTTTCACTTAATTGACGCACATCAGGCGAGCCTATACCAATCGCATCGATTAATCTGTGCGACAGCTACTCAAGCACCAGCATAGTATCGCCATGATTATCTTTAACGACTAACTGATCAAAGCTACTCCGAGGAATCACATGCAGTGAACACGGATGGGTGATCATCCCAAGTCGTCTGCTATCTTCCGGAATCGTCTTTTGCACCACAGTAATACTGGCCCTTCTGTCTTCCAGAACAACTTGCTCTTCAACGATATCAGGCACCAGAGCTGAAGACGGCGCGACACCAAAATCAATTAGCAACACGCCCTGCTTTTCAAAATCCACGTGCGACTTGATCTCTTTGGTAAACACACCACCCAAAGGAGATAGCCAGGTATCGAAGTCGGCATCTTCCTTGAACCAGATAAAACCCCCGTCAGATATATCGCCACAACGACTGGATTCAAATATTTGCTTGATCTTATTGGAGCGAACTTCATGTTCTGCTAAAGGTTGGAGATTGTCAGGCACTCTCTTGGCTGGCACCACCTTATGCCGCGCCTCAGTGAAGAGCTCCGAGTCTGTTAACCGGACATCAACCAACTCGACCGACTTTACTTCTGTAGCAACAAACCCTGTTGATGTATCAAAACTGATACATCCTGCAGCAACAAATGGTACAGCACAGAGTGAAAAGTAACTGATATACCGCTTCATAGAATACTAACTGATAAGTTTCGACCTAAGTATTCTATCTGCATCCGTAGTCAGTTTTATTACATCTGTTGTCCGTTGATTTACCTACAGAGTTCAGAGCTGGACGAACTAAACCTCCGTGACCGCCTTGAGGACATCATGCTGCGTGATGATGCGCATTTTATCTCCGCCATCCGGCACCAATACAGCGGGATTATCACGATTAATAATTGAAGCCAGCACATCCAGCGTGGTGTCTTTAGGCACGATCTGGAATGGAGCTCCCATGACTTCAGACACCGGTGTTTCTCTCACAGACGGATTATCTATGATCATGGACAGTAACCTCGAGTCAATAAGGCTGCCGACAAAATTACCATTGTCAGTGACTGGCGCCTGAGAGACATTGGCCTGAGTCAGCAGCATCACAGCTTCGCTGACAGTGACTGATACATCGATATCGAGCATGCTTCTATTAGAATCAAAGGTACCGATGATATCTCTGGCAGTGGCATAGTCGCGCTCTTCCAGAAAACCGTGATCTTTCATCCAGCTATCGTTATAGATTTTACCTAAATAGCGAGTACCGTGATCAGGCAGTATCACTACCATCACATCGTCTTTTGTCAGATTGTTATCATGCGCCCAATCAATCGCACCGGCAACTGCAGAGCCACAGGACCAACCACAAAACAGCCCTTCTTCTCGAGCCAACCGCCGCGTCATAATGGCTGCATCCTTATCAGTAACTTTGACAAAGTGATCGATGAGGTCAAAGTCTACATTCTTTGGCAAGATATCCTCACCTATACCTTCAGTCATGTATGGGTAAATTTCTGACTCATCAAAGATGCCGGTTTCTTTGTATTTCTTGAACACTGAACCATAGGTATCTATACCTACTGTCACAACGGCACTGTTTTGCTCTTTAAGATATTTTGAAACACCACACATACTGCCACCGGTACCAACGCCTGCAGCATAGTGTGTGATCTTGCCATCAGTATCACTCCATATTTCAGGACCGGTAGTTTCATAATGCGCCAGCGAGTTTGATAAATTATCGTACTGGTTGGGATAGATAGAGTTTGGATTATCGAGATGCGCCTGCTTGGCTACAGAATAATAGGAGCGCGGGTCATCGGCATCGACGCTGGTCGGGCACACAATGACCTCCGCACCAACCGCTCTTAAAATATCTATCTTCTCCTGTGACTGTTTATCAGCAAGAGTAAAGATACACTTATATCCTTTTGCAATGGCCGCCAGCGCCAGACCCATACCGGTGTTGCCCGACGTCCCTTCTATAATGGTACCTCCGGGTCTTAATGATCCGTCTTTCTCCGCATCTTCAATCATTTTGACTGCCATGCGATCTTTCATCGAGTTACCGGGATTAAAGTACTCCACCTTGACCAACAACTGACATGGCAGATCTGCACCAATCTTGTTGAGCTTTACAATCGGTGTACCGCCGATGGTATCAATAATCGAGTTGTGCACATTCATAGGATTGGTTCTTCGCGTGTGAGTGACAGAGCATCTGGCTCGCGGCAGACTGTGCCCCTGATTCTTGTGTAAAACAGAAAATACTAATTCAATAGCTGTCCGATTGAATCCAGCAGATGATCCACATCCTGATCTTCTGTGAAATAGCCGGGTGATACTCGCACAGCACCTCCATCATTTGCTGTGCCAAATGACTGGTGCACAGACGGTGCGCAATGCAGACCGGCACGTAAGCAGATATGATAGTCAGCATCCAGCATCTCCGCCAGCTGGGTTGCGACAAACCGGTCAGTTGTAAAACTGAGGGTGGCTACATAATCGACATCTTTTTTACGCTCACCCATTGGCGTGATGCGTTCGTGTTGCTGCAAAAAGCGCCATATTTTCTCTGAATGCCGCATTTCAGTGGCGTGAATATGCTCGCGGGCCACTCGACTACACAGCGGATGGTCATCTTTTTCTTCTTGACTGGTAACAAGCGATGCACCCAACTCTGCAAACCAGTGTTGCGCTGCATTAAGTCCTGCAATACCCGGTATTGATATAGTTCCCGCTTCGAGCCTGTGCGGATATGACTCTGGCTGAAAAGCTGAAATTGAATCAACCCCGGTGCCACCAAATCGCGTAGAGCGAATGGTCACATCATGCGCCACAACCATTCCGCCGATGCCCATCGGGCCAAACAATCCTTTGTGTCCGGTGAAAGTCAAAACGTCAATTCCAACGCTCATGTCTATGTTTAAAACACCCGCCGTTTGAGCACTATCAACAATTAACAACACGCCCTTATCTTTGGCCAGCGATGCTATAGCGTTAATATCCTGCACGGTTCCAATGACATTCGATGCATGGTTTACAACAATCGCACGGGTTTTACTGGTAATCGCAGATTCCAATTGCTCAAGGCTTATAAGCCCTGACGCATCAGGCTCTAAGGAGGTAACGCTGACCTGTCTGTCTCGCTGCAAATGATTGACTGGCCGCAGAACAGCATTGTGATCCAGCTGAGAAATAATCACATGATCACCCGGCTCCAGAATACCGTTGAGCGCCATGTTTAAAGAGTCAGTGGCATTCTGGGTAAATACCACCCGGTCAGGATCACCGCTAAATCCAAAAAACTGCGCCAGTAACTTTCTGGTGCTGAAAATCATTTGCTCAGCTTCTACTGCAAGCGTATGCCCGGAGCGCCCTGGGTTAACACCGTGGGATCGGAAAAAGCTATCCATAAACTGATACACCACCTCGGGCTTGGGCCAGGTGGTAGCGGCATTGTCAAAGTAGTAGTTGTCTTTCACTTAGTGTGCTGGAACTAATGAAGTGTGCATATGGGAGTTCGTCATATGATTCGCAATAAGGCGCAGCTCGCAGGGAATGGCTATTCTCCTTTTCAAGAGCTGCAACGCAGGTGCAGGCCAAATCACGAACTCCCGCAGGGGCGGTTGATCAAAGTGTTGTGGATACTTTGCTATTGCCTTATTACTCATGGGTTCTGCAGAATTGTTTGGGATATTAGACACTATGTGTCTGCCGACTCATATGTGCAGTTTATTTGTTCCAGTACACTCATATTATAACCCGCAGGCAGCACCATCACTACGCGGATCACTGGCACCCTCAATCAAACCGTCTGGATGCCTGACAATAGCGCCGGCATGGCCCATTACTTCATCGAAATCGCCAATGATTTCTACATCGTGGCCCGCCGCTTCCAGTTGATTATAAACACTCGGCGCAAATCGACTTTCCATCCTGAGATTAGTCACATCACTACCCCAGGTTTTACCCAACAACCAGCGCGGGGCAGTGATAGATTGCTGTAAATCGTGCCCACCCATCACATAGCGGGTAAATATCATTGCCTGGGTTTGTGGCTGACCTTCCCCGCCCATAGTCCCGTAGGGCATCGTGCGTCCGTCGTTCAACAGGGCGAGCGCCGGCTGAATAGTGTGGAACGGTCGGCGCCCGGGCTTCAGGCAATTGTGATGACTTTCGTCCAGGCTGAAACTGGTACCACGGTTCTGCCAGGTAATTCCGGTAGACGGCAGCACCACACCGGATCCAAACTCCCAGTAGATACTTTGAATAAAACTAACCGATCTACCGCAATCGTCCATAGCACCCAACCAGACCGTATCACCCCCAACAGATGACTCGGGCCAGGGTTGTGCAATCTTGCTATCAACACCTGTGGCAAGTTGATCGAGAAATTCAGCACTTAAAAATTCTTCTGCAGCATGGGCCATGTAGGAAGGGTCACTGACTTCTTTATCACGCACCCTGAAAGACTGCTTGGTTGACTCGATCAGCTTGTGCACATAGTCAAAATCATCGACTGACAGATTGCCAAGGCGTGCATACACTCCCAACAACATCAAAGATGCCAAACCCTGGGTCGGTGGCGGCATGTTGTAGAGTTTATGGCCGTCAAGCTCAAGTGTTAGTGGCTTGACTGTAAGTACTTTATGGTTGCGAAGATCTTCAGCACTGACGGGGGATCCGGCTTTTTGTAGCTCATCAATAATCGCCCGTGATAGTTCACCAGAGTAAAAGCTCTCGAGCCCATGTTCCGCCAGATATCTCAGGGTTTGTGCAAGCGCTGCCTGCTTATGAAGTTGCCCCATCTGCAACGGTTTACCACCTGGCAGATACGCATTGGCAAACCCGGGTTGATCCTGGAGCTCCGGCAGCTTACCGGCCACGTTATTGGCAAGTGTTGCAGGTGTTGCGATGCCGTCTGTGGCATGCTGGATAGCGTCTTCAAACAAACGCTGCAGGCTGAGTTTGCCACCCAGCTTTTTACTGTATTCAAATGCCGCATGCCAACCTGAAACAGCACCGGCGACTGTGAGTGCCGAATCAGGCCCACGTCCCGGGATCGCGCTCATACCGCGACTTCTGTAGTGATCCACTGTAGCCGCGCTGGCAGCGCCCCCGCAGGCATCAATACCGACAGGTTCTTTGCCTGGCTCGTGAATCAACCAAAAATTATCCCCACCCAGGCTATTCATATGCGGGTACACAACCGCAATCGCTGCAGCCGCAGCAATCATCGCTTCAACAGCGTTACCACCGTCTGCCAGAACCCGCGTGCCTGCCTCAGCTGCAAGGTGGTGAGGGGCTACAACCATGCCCCGGTAAGATCGACGTGCGTGCAGCATTCTGAGCCCCTAAAAAGCCTCAAGTATGCCCGACTGAGTAGCGCCTGCAAGCGTGGCAGAACCACAAGTCGCACCCGTTGTACTCGAAATTGTGAACCTGCTCCGACCAAACGCAGTATAAATAGACTTACGGTTCAGCAAAAGCGTACTCATGATCACCACCGAACAGGCATGATAGATCCCGGAATTCTTGTCTCGATAAGGAATAGAGAAATCTATGAGCCTGATTACACAGCGGCGTTTTGCGCCGTATTTTTTGACCCAGTTTTTGGGCGCGTTTAACGACAACGTTTTCAAGAACGCGCTGGTCATTTTATTCACCTTTAAGATTGTATCCGATCACAGTAGCGTGCTGGTCAACCTCGCCGCCGTGATTTTCATTTTACCATTCTTTCTGTTCTCGCCGCTCGCAGGCCAGATAGCCGACAAATATGAAAAAAGCACACTGATCAGAAAGATTAAATGGGTCGAAATTGCAATCATGTGCATCGGTGTTGCAGGCCTCTTGCTTAACTCTATTCCGATGTTACTTGCGGTACTTTTTCTCATGGGCACACAGTCCGCTTTTTTCGGACCAATAAAATACAGCATCTTGCCGCAGCACCTGGGGCAAGACGAGTTGATGGGTGGTAACGCGCTGGTTGAGGCCGGTACTTTTCTGGCGATTCTGTTCGGCACTATTCTGGGCGGCGTACTGGCAAGTTTTGATCAGTACGTAGTACCCGTATCTATAGCCATAGTGTGCTTTTCAGTGCTAGGCAGACTGGTTTGTCAGTTTATTCCTGCAGCACTGCCTGAAAACCCGGATTTGACGATTGACTACAATCCGATTCGGGCGGGCTCAAACATTTTTAAGACACTCGCTTCCAATAAATCAGTTCTATACACCGTGTTCGGTATCTCCTGGTTCTGGTTTTTCGGGGCAACGTTCTTAACCCAGCTGCCGGTATTTTCCCGTGAATATATGCAAGGCGACCCTTATGTGGCAACCGTATTAATGGCTATGTTTTCCATAGGAATCGGTCTTGGGTCATTTATCTCATCAAAGCTTGCTCGTGGCCGCGTAGAGATTGGTCTGGTACCTGTCGGCGCGCTGGGACTGACCGTGTTCGGCGCATACCTCGGGTTAATGGATATGCCATTCAGCACAACAGAAAATACGGTCGTGAGTATTTTTACTAATTTTGCTTACATAAAAACTCTAATCGCCTTGTTGTTACTGGCAGTATCCGGTGGATTGTTCATTGTACCTCTATACGCGTTTGTACAAACCCGAACACCGCTACAGCACCTGTCACGGAACATAGCAGCCAATAATATTCTTAACGCATTATTTATGGTGATAGCGGGTATATTCGCGATCGTCTGCTTTAAACTCGGCAACAGTATTCAAAATCTTTTTTTGATTGTTGCCGTGATGAACGCGGTAGTAGGATTATTTATCTTTAACCGGGTGCCTGAATACACCATGCAACTGGGAGCATGGATTTTAATGCACTCGCTCTACCGGATAGGCAAACACGATCTCGACAATATTCCAAAAGACGGCGCTGCTGTTCTCGCCTGTAATCACGTGAGCTTTGTGGATCCTATTGTGATCGGTGCCATTAGCCCGCGACCCATGCGGTTTGTCATGTACCACAAGATCTACAATCTACCCATCATTCACCATTTCTTTAAACAAGCAGGCGCTATCCCGATTGCTCCGTCAAAGGAAGACCCGGAGCTTCTGGAGCAAGCCTACAACAGCATTGCAGACGCATTGCAGAGAGGCGAGCTGGTTTGTATTTTTCCAGAGGGTGGATTAACACCGGATGGCCAACTGCAGGAACTCAAACCTGGTATCGAGAGAATTCTTCAGCGCACTCCGGCGCCTGTTATACCCATGGCAATAAGTGGACTGTGGGGCACCTGGTTTTCACGCGCCAAAGGTCGTGCCATGAAAGGCTGGCCGCGCCACTGGATGAAGAAAATCGACGTCTACACAGGGGAGTTGATACAGCCCGATGAACTAAAGCTCGACTCTTTAGCTGATATGATTCAAAAACTGCGTGGTGAGGAGTTGTAACTCGCTGATTGCGCTGTATGACATAACGTTGCAGGTACCAGCATTCGTAAAGCGATCCCACGGCTGTAGCACAAGACATCCTGGGTTGCAGCGGCCTTTCCTGCAGATCTCCTGGTGGTCTGCAGTATCTTGCCCTGCACACCATTTATTCTGTCCTCATTCTATTTATTACTGCACCTCAATATTTACTGCACACGGGCTCGCTGGCCTGTTCCAATTAGCTGTTTGCGGCGCGTAACAACCAGTTCTCAATCCAATTACGAGTCATCATAGTTTCCATTGCCTGTCCAGTTCAGCATTCGCACCTTGTTGCTCTCTATACCTGCGCAGTTACCAATTCCGTCACTGACATTTTAAATTGTTTTACAACTTATCTGTTTACGCCACATGCACGCCAGCTAAGGAACGACGGTGAACTTGTCCAGTCAAAGCGCTTGAGGACTTTACAGGACAGTAAAGGTTGTTCCGAGCAGGTACACACACTTTTGGCATAGAGGGTAGAGAAACATGCAAAACATAAAAAGAACGATAGTCCATCATAAAATAGCCATCGGCGTAGGTTCAGCCCTTTTGCTGACCATGGGAACGGCCCATGCCAGCAACGTTAAGGGCTTTGGCCAGTCTGATCTGCAAAACGACGGGCAAATAACCGACTCACAAGTCAACGGTGTTGATTCACTCAGCTTCCGCCTTCCAGCGGGTAACACTCAGGTAACCCTAAGCGGATATGTAAGAGGTGATTTGCGTTTTGATGACAGCTCCGACCTGGGTGATTCTTTTGTAGTGAGCTCTATCCCGGCGGATGGCTCAGCTGGTGATCAAGCTGACGGGCACTTCCGTCTACATGGCAGACAATCTCGATTCAGAATTTCATCAGCAACAGAGTTAGAGGGTGGTAAATCACTCAGCACGCAGCTTGAAGGAGATTTTTTTGGCGGCGGCGGTAACGAAAGCTTCTCCAACTCAACAAGCTTTAGACTGCGAACTGCAGTGGCAACCTATGATGCATGGACTATCGGTCAAACCTGGACCAATTTCATGGACTTCGTGGCATACCCAACCACAGTAGACTTCTACGGCCCGGCAGGTAAGTCTTTTGTACGCCAGGGACAGATCAGATACACGCTAGATAACGGCTTGTCTTTCTCTATAGAAAATGCGGAGTCAGATGGTTTTGCGGAAGAGCTGGTAGAGCAAGAAGATGGCACCTTTGACGTCGAGTTGGCTAGATTACGTGAATCAACTGGTGGAACAGGTTCAGATATTCTTCCAGACATAACCGCTGCATGGCGTGGTGGACCAGGCGGTGCTGGTGGTAGCTATGAAATTGCAGCTATAGTTCGTTTCCTTGGCGTTGACGGCGAGCTCAATGGCGTCCAAGTTAACGAAGACGCAACAGGCTTCGGGTTTAACGTGGCTGGTGGCTGGTCATTCGGCCCAGTCAGCGTTGCAGCAAGTTTAACTGGAGGCGATGGAATCGGTCGCTACATCATCAACGGCTTTGGTAACGATGTCTATGTTGATCTAGACGGTGAACTGGAAACCGTCACAGCGGCATCATTCTCAGCCAACGTAAAATACGACTGGACTGAGAATTCAAGTTCGTTGATCGCTATCGGCGCTTTCTCCAACGACGACCCAAGCCAGTCAAATGGTATTGATAGCCTGGGGACTCTGCACATTAACTACATTTGGTCACCTTATCCGTCATCTTCATTCGGGGTGGAGCTAATACAAGGGACAATTGATAGAGCAGATGGCTCGTCAGGTGATGCCACACGACTTGCCTTTGGCGCACAACTAAACTTCTAAGTTATAAGGCAGTATCGGTACCACAGCCATCACGGCTGTGGTACAACTGACATTCGCTAGACTTGCCTGTCAGTATAAATGAGCGCATCTGTCAAAAAGTTACTCCATAATGCCACGGCGGCTCATCAATCGGGTAGTTTGAAAAAAGCCGATACGCTCTACCGTAAAATTCTATCGCGTGAACCTGCTCACGCAGAAACCTTGCACATGCGAGGCGTTCTTAAGTTCCAGGAAGGCAACTACCCGTACGCAAAGCAACTATTGTCTGACGCTCAAAAGACAGACCCTGACAATCCGTGGATAAGGTATCACCAGGGTGACCTCTATCGCACCACGGGTGAGCTCGAATTAGCTGAAAAGCACCTGATACAAGCACTGCAACTTGGCGCCAAAGAGGGTGATGTATATTTTACACTGGCTAATGTCCAGTTTGAGAAACAGCAATATCCTGCAGCACTGGAAAACTATCAGGCGGCGCTCAGCCGCACAGATACTGATCTTGAATACAGGCTTAATCTCGCTAACTGCTACGAGAAACTGAACGCACTTGATAAAGCGATAGAGCATTTAAGTATTGTTGCAAGCACCGGCAAAGATCAGGCAACTCATCTGCAGTTAATTGACCTACTGGCACGGAATGGTGATTTTCTACAAGTCAGTGAACAGATCTCACACCTGCCCGCCTCTAACCAGATAGACAGTAATCTTCTAATTCAAACGACCAGGCTACTACTCGAAGCGGATCGTGCAGAAGATGCTTCACGCTTACTTGATATCGTCATCACGCTGGAACTTAGCTCTGAATCACAGGAGTCGCTGTCACTAATCACCGGCCTACTGATCAATGTCGGCCGCTACACGGACGCCAGACAAGTTCTAACTACTACTGCACACCATTATACTCTCGATGCTGTTGGAAATTTTCAATTGGGTCTGTGCGAGCAGACAAATGGTGAATTTGAAAGCGCAATACGTTTTCATCGCCAGGCACTACAGCTCGACCCCTCTTTCGGTAGAGCCGCCTACAGCCTCGCGATAAATGGCAAGCCGGAAGTCACCAAAACCGAACTCGATCAATGGCATGAACAGGCAACCTCCAATCAGCAATCAGCGGAAAATAAGATCCAGTTTCTGTTTGCTACTGCGAGAACACTAGACGCACAGGGTGAAACTGAACCGGCTTTTGCAGCTTATGAGAAAGCCAACAGCCTCCATCACATGAACGATCCATTTGATCCGGATAAATGGGATGCCTACATTGACTCGATCATCGAGAACTTTTCATCAGAGTATTTCAGCAACATACAATCTTTGGGAGATGGCGGAGCAAACCTGACTTTTATCGTCGGAATGCCACGCTCCGGCTCTACTTTGCTGGAATATCAGCTAACCCGTCATTTCAAAGCGAAAGCTCTGGGTGAACACCCGACTGTCCGACGACTATTTATGGATCTGCCACGTATCACCGGACAAAACCTGCCGGTAGCTGCGTGTGCGCATCATCTGACCGAGGCACATGTTGAGTATCTGCGCTCAGAATATTTGGAATCTATAAACAGACACAATGACAACACCCTCTCATCAAACGGTGACGCCAACAGCCAATTGGTGAGTGATAAAATGTTGGGGAATTTTTTGCGCCTTGGCATGCTCGCCGCGATGTTTCCAGAAGCCAGAATTCTACATTGTGCTCGAGAGGCAGAGGCCACCAGTGTGTCTTGCTACACCAATCTGTTCGCTCGAGGCTTAAAATTTACCTACGATCTTTACGGTCTCGGCCGCGCCTGGCAATCCTATAAACGCTTAATGGATCATTGGCATACAGTATTACCCATGCCACTTTATGACGTGCAATACGAACGGCTCGTAACTGAACCCGATAAAGTATTTGCAGAAATCTCTACGTTTCTTGATCATCCGATACACACACCGGATAGCAAACCCGAAGCAGGCGCAATAAACACAGCAAGCTTTTATCAGGCACGCCAGCCAATATCAACAAAATCCCTTCATGGGTGGACACGATTCGAGCCTTACCTTGACCCTCTAATGAGAGGACTTGGCAGATGAAATTCGAGCTAACGCTTATCCGTTATAATTTTCTGGTAGCCGTAGCTACAGTATTTTTAAGTGCTTGTATCAACAACAGCGCGGAAAAAAGCAGTTCGCCACAAGTTACTGCCAGCCTCCCAGACACCATAGCTAAAGAGACAAAGAAAAGTAAAACAGCAGCGTTAACAGTAAACATAGTCACAGTTAAAGATGCCCGTGCTGCTGCCTCACTTGATCAGATACTTCCGGGCGTCAATAACATCTACCAGCAGTGCCGGATAGAGGTAGATTTCAATATCCAGGCTCGCGAACTCAGTGTAGATGGCACTATTGACGAAACCACTCGCATTGCTCTGGCAGAACAATACAAAGGATCTTCACCCACCATGTTTCTGGTACCGATGACTGCCGAAGTGGATGTTGCTTTTGCCTATCGACCAACTCACTTTACGGCAACAGCGTCGACCATCTGGATTACTGATAGAGTTCGGGAGCGTTGCTTGCCGTGGATTGCCGCACACGAGCTAGGTCATGTTTTACTCAACAGTGGAAAACACAGCAATGGATCGAGAAACGTGATGAGCAACAGCTGCACTATCAACAACTGGAGCAACCACACTCCAATATGGACAAATGCGCAGTGTGAAGCACTACATCAGTCTCAGTTTTTAGTTAGCAACCCTGCTAAACGAAATGCCAACTAAAAATCCAGTAAAACCTTCTTAGTTTATTGTGTGGGCAAGCCTCGAAACAACGGGGAGATACGCTCGAAAAACCACCAAGCCCCCACACAACCCAGGCCTATAGAAATGGGTATACGTATGCCCTTGCCATACCATGATCTATTGCGAAACCAGTAGCCAATGGTTACGAAAAAGAGCAAGACTACCGCTAATTGTCCTAGCTCTACCCCTATATTAAAACTCGCAATCGACAATAGAGCATGATCGCTAGAAGATCTTAGCTCACCAAGAACACTGGCAAAGCCAAGCCCGTGCAGCAAGCCGAATAGAAAGACGCAAAGTAGTCTAAAACCATTCACAGGTTTTGACCATAAATTGTCCACAGCGATATACACAATAGACAGTGCAATTGCTGCCTCCACCAACAGGGATGGCAACGCAATTGTCCCAAACATTGCCAACGCAAGAGTGATTGAGTGCGCCACTGTAAAGAGCGTCACCTGCAGCAGCACAGGCTTAAACAGGGGATGCAGTAGCACCAGACCTATTACAAACAGAATATGGTCCAGGCCTTTGGGAATAATGTGGATAAAACCCAGGTGAATAAATCGCGTCACCGTATTGAGTATCGGCGTTGCAACCCGGGGCTCTCTCACCATAATCGCAGGGCTAACTGCTGAAGCCTCAAGATAGTGAGAGGCGTTTTGCTCGGCGTTCTCTGAATCTGTGTACCTGACTATCACAGGACCGTAGCTATCCTGCCATTGCCATGTCCAGTGCACATCAGTTTCTGCAAAATTACTCTTGAGCGTAATTACTGTGTCTC
Organism: uncultured Granulosicoccaceae bacterium; assembly: GCA_964593315.1. Lineage (GTDB taxonomy): Bacteria > Pseudomonadota > Gammaproteobacteria > Granulosicoccales > Granulosicoccaceae. The sequence continues at coordinate 550 of CAZQKJ010000050.1, read as the reverse complement.
TTGCGACCGACAGGTTGCTGTTGTCCTCTACCTGCGTCTGAATCACTCTTGTCGGGAGTAACTCAGATAACTGGTTTTCTATCTTAATGTCGGCCAGTATCTGCTCTTGCTTCACGCCAAATTCAGCCAAAAGCTCTTCCGGGTCCAGCGCACGCAATCGTTCGTATTCATCTGCATTCGGAGAATCGTCTGTATCGTCATGATCAGAACTGATACCCGCCATTGCCGCTTCAAGGTTTAAGCGCATACTCCATTGCAATTCAGTGGGCTGCAGCAGTTCCGCATCAACAATTGCTGGTCGAATTTCATGTGCTACCGCGGTCGCGTTGAACACCCACAGGCATAGGATGGTTAGTAGTTTAATACAGGCACTCCATGGACTATCAATGCACTTGAATGTCTTAAACAACCGTTCAGAGATTGACGTTTCGAAGTCGAATTTTTTACTAATTAGTGTACGTGCCATAAAATTGGTTTGTGTTGTCAATTTAGTCCACTGTCTATGTAGCCCATTGCCAATGTAATCCGGGCCCAGTGCATTGTAGTATTT
>CAZQKJ010000049.1:0-14238 GCA_964593315.1 uncultured Granulosicoccaceae bacterium | reverse complement strand
AAATCAGACAGCTCTCTGGCACGATGATAATCCACTTTTGAATTATCAGATCTGTATAAGGTAATCAGAGGCTCAAGGGCTGCAGGAATACGAGAGTCCAACCCTGGGTTCCAGGCATGGAAATCGGCACTAGCACCGGCGTCTTTCATCGAGACTCAAGAAGTATCGATATCATATCGGTAGAAAATCAACATTCAGCCTAACGTGCTCAGCAAGTTTTAAAGCATGCTCACGCACCAGCATCTCTGCCATCTCTGTCTTTCGGCTGACCAACGCATCAATGATGAGACGATGATCGATCACTGATTGCAACTTACGATCTCGGTGTTTAATAGTTGCCGCGCGGATGGCGTACATATGCATGAAGGATCGGCTCGCTGTCTCAAGCAGGTACGTATTTCCACTAAGCTCGATAATTTTCTGATGAAACTTTATGTTCTGCTCAGAGTATTCATCTATTGGAGCGTCGCCATCAACTGTGTAATATGGCTCACATTCAAGTTTAAACTGAGCAAGGTCTTCGTCACTCGCGGTCTCCGTGACCAGTCGAGCGGCCATCGATTCCAGTGCTGCCCACACTTGAATTACCTGGATAATTTCCGATTGAGTTTTGCGCACCACAAAGGTGCCGCGTCTGGGGATATTTCTTACCAGCCCCTCTTGCTCCAATCTCGACAAAGCCTCACGCACCGGTGTCCTGCTAACACCGAGATCGTCAGCTAACTTTCTCTCATCAAGTCTGGGTGGTTCCTTATCAGTGTAAAGATCAATTGATACGATTGCCTCGCGCAGCGCTGCAAAGACCCTATCCTTAAGTCCTTCGTCCTGAACTAAAGCTACTAGCGCAATTTCCTTACTCATAGGCCTACACTACATTAATAACATCCGAAGAGGTAAATATACCTAAGTTCTGCCTGCACGCATTTTCCTAATCAATGGATAACAGACCAACAATAATGCTATGAGCATGCAGATTCCGCTTATTGGTCGGGTAAAGAAGGTCGTAAAATCTCCTTGAGAAGCCAATAACGATTGCCGCATTGAGCGCTCTGCCAGAGGACCCAGAACAATAGCCAGTACCGCTGGCGCTACCGGATAATTCAGTTTGCGTAGCAGGTAACCGACGATACCAAATACAAACATCAACCATACATCGTGCATGGTTTGCGTTGGCGCATAACCACCAACTACGCACAATATATAAATTATGGGCGCTAAAATAGTAAACGGCATGGTCAACACCCTGACAAACAACGGTATAAATGCCAGATTGATAACCAATGTAGCTGCGTTCGCAATATATAGAGATCCAATCAATCCCCAGACAAAATCCGGATGCTCACTGAACAACAAAGGTCCGGGTCGTAATCCCCAAATAATCATACCGCCCAGCAGTATTGCCGTAGTGGGCGAACCGGGAATACCGAGTGTGATCATTGGCAACATGGAGCCGGTAGAAGCCGCATTATTTGCAGCCTCAGGTGCCGCAACCCCTGCGACCTTGCCTTTACCGAAACTCTCCGGATCTTTAGAAAATGTTTTCGCTAACCCGTATGACATCAATGATGCAGGCGTCGCACCGGCCGCAGGTAAGGTGCCAACAAAGTACCCGAGTACTGAGCCCAGTGTTGTCGTACCTATGTACTCTTTGGTGTCTTTCAGATTACCCATCAATCTTTTGAAAGACATCTTCACATTGTGTACCGAGACTTTTCCCTGCGTTGACTCAAGCGTCCATAGCATCTCACCAATGCCATATATGCCAATGGCGAGTACAAGAAAGTTGATACCGTGAAGAAAGCCCGAGATATCTCCAAAAATTAGCCTCGGTTTTCCAGAAATAATATCGAGACCAATTGTCGCGAGCACCAATCCAATGAGAATGGAAAAAATTGTTTTGGGGATATCGTCTCCACCAAGACCAATAAAGGTCGCGAATGCCAGCATCATTAATGCAAACTCTTCCGGCGGTCCGAACTTCAAGGCAAACGCTGCCAGAGGCGGTGCAAATAGAGTAAAAAGCACAACAGATATAGTGCCGCCAATAAAAGATGCAACGGCTGCAGCGACAAGTGCTTTATCTGCTTTGCCCTGCTGCGCGAGGGGCCGACCATCAAACACGGTTGCAACCGCTGTTGACGCCCCCGGTATACCGAGCGTTATCGAACTAATCGCCCCGCCGTACATTGCCCCGTAGTAGATGGCTGCCAGAAATATAATGGCGGCAGTCGGAGGCACAAGAAAGGTAATAGGTAGCAGTATAGCGACACCATTAACCGAACCGAGACCGGGCATCGCGCCCACCAGCAATCCAACAGTACAACCGATGATAATCATCATGAAGTTCAGTGGTTGCAGTGCTTCGAGCAAACCAGCACCAAGGAGTGAAAGAACGCTATCCATTATTTAACCTCACTCTGTGGTATCGATTGCCGCGGGTTTTTCCGCCGACTGATATAGCGGTAGAGCCAGTACACAATGACAACAACAAGTGCCAGTGCAGGTAATCCCACAATAGGCGATTTCATTGACAGAACACGCTCAGTGGAACTTTGTGCATAGATCAGATCATATACAGGGTAAAACCACTCTTCGGTAAACGCTTTGGGCAAAGGTATTTTCAGAGCCCATTCGAAAAGGCAAAAAATAAAGATAGGCACACCAACAACAATAGAAAGCGTTAAGGGCCAGGTGTGGTGCCCTATAAACTTGAGATAAAAAAACAGGAATACCGGCAACGCGATATAGATTCCGGCCCACTGTGTCATCACCAGTAGCGCCAGAATTGAAAAAGCCGAGGTACCCACAACCAAAGCCGTGTCTCTGCTGATGTAGGCTTCGGTGGAGACCGATTCCGGCGTGACCTTCCTGAACCAACGGACAATCGTCCAAAGGCAGCAAAGCAACATGCCAGTAGATAACCAGAACGGCCATGCACCGGAACCAGGTCCACGCCCGTCTATCCAACCGATGTTAAGCTCAGCACTTTTGATCATCAGGCCTATCGAACACAGGGCCAGAGCGATCGCAACCAGAATTTCAGCAACTCTTACACTCATGGAGTTTCTATGGCCGTCAGAAGTCCGGGCCAATCACAAAGATTGAGCCAGAAAGGGTTGTCAGGATGTGTAGGGTGCGGATGCACCCTACACGATTGCTTCACGCCAGATTCTGTCTGGCGTTCACCAGGTACACTACCCGGTGAACTCGATGATCAGATTACACTGACCCGTAAAAAGCCCGCCAGATTATTCACCAGTAATGGCTTCAGCTCCTACCTGTTCGATCAAAGCTGTGTGACGCTTAAGCTGCTCTGTATGGAAACTCGCAAGGTCATCACCGGCTGACCACTCATTGCAATCAAGGCCATCTTCAACACAGAAGGTTTGCCATTCTTCAGACTGATACAGCTGGCTGAATAGATCAATGTAGAACTCCTGAGCTTCCGCAGACATTCCCGGAGGACCATTGATAGATCGCTGCATATAGTACTCAATGTCTATTCCCAGCTCTTTTGCAGTCGGCACTTCAGGATAAGCTTCCATCCGTTCACCGGTGAACTGAACCAGCGGCTTGGTGTTGCCCGCACGGAAAAACTCATTCTGCTCAGCAGGGTTGTTAACGGTTGAATCAATATGCTTACCCACCAGGTTTTTAGCCACGGTACCGCCACCCGGGAAAGGAATATAGGTTACTTCGTAACCAAACTCCGCTTCCATCATTGCGGTTAAAATGGAATCTTCCTGACCGGAACCAGTACCACCTACTTTCCACGCCTTACCCGCTGTTTTCACGGCAGATACATAGCTATCCAGATCTTTGATGTCAGCCATGTCGTTGTGAACCCACAACAAGAACGTATCCAAAGCCATACGACCAATTGGAGTAAACTTTGAAACATCTACACCCAGATCTTCCTGGATTATCGGTGTGGTGTAGAAGCTGTTCAACGTGACAAGCAAGGTGTGATCATCACCTTCTTTATCCTGCAAGTAGCGTAGTGCCTCAGCACCTGATCCACCTGGCTTGTTAATTGGAATGAAAGGTCTGGGAGACAGGTTTTTCTTTTCGATAAGACCCTGCAGCAGTCTTGCAATTTGATCGGCACCACCACCGGTTCCAGCCATGATGATAAATTCCACCGGCTTTTTCGGCTTCCAGTCAGCAGCAATGGCATTACCGGTAATACTCACTGCAGCAGTCGCTGCAATTGCTAAAGGCAAAACTGCCTTAAGTAATTTCTTCATACTTAATTCCTCCAGTTTTTTTTGATAGAGACTTAACAGAGATCGCAGTGCCTACACGCTGTATTGATAACAATACAGACGTCACTACAACTACTATTAATTACTACTATTAATCCTACTGAAACCTAATCCTACTGAAACCTAATCCTACTGAAACCTAATCCTACTGAGACCCGTACTAAATAAACCGCAATAGCATGATGCAAAAAAGCACCGCCGAAAATCCGGGGTACTGTATTTTGTATACCAAAATCTCAAAATCAGGCTACACCCTAATACAAATAGTGTAAAGCACTTTAAGGTGTGACATATCACTGGAAATGCGCAATTCAGCGAAAGGAACTTTTTGAACAGAGACTAATCTAAGCGCGCGCTCAGCATATCGCTACAGAAAAACAAAGGAGGGGGCAACAATACGCGCAGTTCATGCAACGCGCATCATTTAATAAGTACGCATCGCGCAAATCACGGGACTCATAACATTTACAGATTTTGTACAAACCAGTCGCGAGATAGTGCGACTGGCCTGCACTGACAGTATTAAAGCTAGAACAAGCCTTCGATTTCACCGTTATCATTCAGCTTGATCACTTCAGCGGCCGGTGCGCGCGGCAGCCCCGGCAGAGTCATGATCGAGCCACAAATAGCCACAATAAACCCGGCACCGGCAGAGAGCCTGACTTCCCGAATCGGGATACTGTGCCCGGTAGGCGCACCTCGTAAGTCCGGATCGGTAGTGAATGAATACTGTGTCTTAGCGATACACACTGGCAGGTCACCATAACCGGCGTCCTCCCAGGCTTTTAACTGATCAAGAATTGGCTGATCAGCTATCACGTCATCGGCACGATATATTTTCTTGGCAATCGTCTCGATTTTCTCCATCAGTGGCATAGAGTCGGGGTAAAGCGTTTTGAAATTCGCTTTGCCTTCATCAATCATACTGACGACTTTAGTAGCCAGGTCCTTAGTACCTTCTGAACCATGCGCCCAGTGCTTACACACAATGGCTTCAGTTCCCTGGGTTTTAACAAACTTCTGCACTGCAGCGACTTCTGCATCGGTATCAAGCGTAAAGTGGTTAATTGCCACCACAACCGGCACACCGTAGCGATTGAGATTCTCAATGTGACGCCCTAGGTTAGCGCAACCTTCTTCAACCGCTTTTACGTTTTCACTATTTAGATCTTCCTTGGCAACGCCACCGTTCATTTTCATAGCGCGGACAGTCGCGACTAATACAATGGCCGATGGAGCAATACCTGCCTTGCGGCATTTGATATCGAGAAACTTTTCAGCACCGAGGTCTGCGCCAAAGCCCGCCTCGGTCACCACGTAATCTGCTAGCTTAAGAGCCGTAGTAGTCGCTACCACCGAATTACAACCATGTGCGATATTGGCAAAAGGTCCACCGTGTACAAATGCAGGGTTATTCTCGAGCGTTTGCACCAGATTAGGCTGCATTGCATCCTTGAGTAATACCGTCATCGCACCATCTGCTTTGATGTCACGACAATAGACTGGTGATTTGTCACGACGATAAGCAACAATGATATCACCGAGACGCTTTTCAAGATCATCGAGATCATTTGCAAGGCACAAGATAGCCATCACCTCAGAGGCAACAGTGATATCAAAACCCGCTTCGCGCGGAAAGCCATTCGTTGCACCACCGAGGCTGGTGGTGATCTGCCGCAGTGCGCGATCATTCATATCAACCACTCGTCGCCAGGTAACGCGGCGCGAATCTATCTCTAGTGCATTGCCCCAGTAGATATGATTATCAATCATGGCAGAGAGAAGATTGTGCGCAGAAGTAATAGCGTGAAAGTCACCGGTGAAGTGGAGATTCATATCTTCCATTGGAACTACCTGGGCGTAACCACCCCCTGCAGCACCACCTTTCATACCAAAACAAGGCCCGAGCGATGCCTCGCGTATACAGATCATGGCTTTCTTGCCAATCCCGTTCAGACCATCACCAAGTCCGACAGTCGTGGTTGTCTTACCCTCACCGGCTGGTGTCGGGTTGATAGCCGTCACAAGGATGAGCTTGCCATCTTTGTTACCTTGCTGCGCCTTGATAAATTCGGCTGACACTTTAGCTTTGTCGTGGCCGTACGGAACCATAGATTCAGACGGGATACCGAGCTTATCGCCAATCTCCAGTATCGGACGTTTGCTGGCTTCGCGAGCTATCTCTATATCGGTTTTTACTGCCATGATATTTACCTGTTGTGTTGTGGCGTTAGATGCCGAGTGTATCGCCAATAGATAGGCTTACGGAAGCCGCCCATTCGCTTGCAGATACCTTTTGACCGCCTTTGGGTTTAACTCGCTTTACCAGTATCCGTCCGCCGACACTTTGTATCGTTAAGCCGTCTTCGGAGATATCTGTCACTCTTCCGGCTACGCCATCACCCGGTACTGGTGCACAGTCATAAATACTGAGCTCTTCACCATTGAAGCTTGTCCAGGCGCCTGGTGCCGGATTGGTACCGCGAATCAAATTGTAGGTTTGCCCCACTGGTTTGAACCAGTCTATGTGTGCATGCTTTTTAGTACAGCGCCTTTCATAAGTAGCTTGTGATTCATCCTGCACAGTGTGGGGCGGATTGCCTGATCGAAACAACTCACAAACCTCCAGCACAGAATCTACAGCCGATGGATAGATTTTCTTAAAATACAAATTGATGACTGTGTCATCCGGTTCAATCGCGCAAGTCCATTGCAACAGCACATCTCCTTCATCGAGACCATCGGTTGGATAAAACCATGAGTATCCGGATTCTTCACGGCCCATGATGATCGGCCAGTTGACCGCTGATGGACCACGATGCAACGGCAGCAGAGACGGATGAAAACAAATTGACCCCTGGGCCGGGATATCGCGTGCAGATTCAGGCACAAATATATTCACAAACGCCATGATCATGAGATCGGCATTATATGACTTTAATTGTGCCAGTGTATCGTCATCCTTAAAGTGCGGCGGCTGTTCAACAGGAATGCCTTTTTCCAGTGCATATTCTTTGATTGGATCTGTTGCGACCTTACCGGCTTTTTCCTGATCGGGCTCGCAGTAGACCGCTACAACTTCATCTTTTCCGGCATCAAGAATTTTGGCAAGTGCATCCTTGCCAAAAGCCTGCTGCCCCATCACAATTATTCGCATAGTTCAATCTCCGGTTTATTCATGGTATGGATCTAGGTTTTTACCTCACCTACCGCACCGGAATCGACCACTCTTTTAAGTTCATCACCGCTGTAACCCAACACGTCTTTTAAAACTTCTTGCGTGTGCTCGCCCAGTAGCGGCGATCGTTCAACTTCTACTTCGCTATCTGACAATTTAATAGGACACCCAACGCTCAGGTATTCACCGCGCTCGGGATGATCGACCTTAACCATGGTGCCAGTCTTATACAGACCTTCATCTTCTGCAATTTCTTTCAAAGACAGAATCGGCCCAACCGGAATATTCAGCGGGTTACAGATGTCCATTACTTCAAACTTGGTTTTGGTTTTTGTCCAGTCCTCGATGGTGCTAAATATCTCATTTAATTTATCGAGCCGTTCCGGAGGCTTGGCGTAACCTGCCTCGGTTTTCCATTCAGGCTTACCGATGACGTCGCAGACATTTTCCCATACCGCCGCCTGCATAATAAAATAGGTATAGGCATCCGGGTCTTTCTCCCAGCCTTTGCACTTAAGGATGCGACCTGGCTGGCCACCACCGGAGTCATTACCCGCTCTGGGTGTGGCCTCTCCAAACTCGATGCCTTCACCGAACTGCGAGTACTCTTTGAGCGGCCCTGAAGCCAATCGTTGCTGATCACGTAACTTCACTCGGGAAAGATTGAGCACACCATCCTGCATAGCACAACTGACCTTCTGACCGCGGCCGGATTTTTCACGTTGAAATAACGCCGTTACGATACCAAGACACAAATGCAAACCGGTTCCCGAGTCACCTATCTGCGCACCGGTAACCAACGGCGGTCCATCCCTGAAACCGGTGGTTGATGCTGAACCACCAGCACATTGAGCTACATTCTCATAAACCTTGCAGTCTTCGTACTTTCCGGGGCCAAAGCCTTTTATTGATGCCATGATGATACGAGGATTAATTTCCTGAATCCGTTCCCAGGTAAACCCCATCCGATCAAGCGCACCAGGTGCAAAGTTTTCCACCAGCACATCGCACTCTTCTATGAGTCGTGTCAGCACTTCTTTGCCAGTTTCATTCTTTGAGTTAAGTTCAATCGAACGCTTGTTATGATTGAGCATTGTGAAGTACAGGCTATCGGCACCGGGCACATCAATCAGTTGCTTTCGGGTTGCATCACCCACGCCTGGACGCTCGACCTTAATCACATCAGCGCCAAACCAGGCCAATAGCTGAGTGCAAGTCGGGCCGGATTGAACGTGAGTAAAATCCAGTACTTTAATGCCTTCTAGTGCTTTCATATTCTCTTACAGTTAATAAATTCAAAAAAAACAGATCTATAATAATCAGACTCGGAACTAAATATTCCCTTGAGCTGGTAATCCCTGAACTACAGGCTTGTGACCAGGCCTGCGGGCGCTATGCTTTTTTGCCCACAACACTTTGTGGATTAAGATTCCCTATACGACCACTCTCGGTGCCAGCGTTTTCATCAATCACTGCATTAACCAGGGTCGGTTTGCCAGAATCCATGGCTTTATTGACAGCATCAGTGAGCTCATCCCTGGTAGTCGCATAAACACCATCACCACCAAAGGCCTGCATCATTAGGTCATAGCGGCTGTCTTTGACAAACACCGTGGGTGCAACGTCAGAACCACCTGTCGGGTTGGTATCTGTACCGCGATAAATACCGTTGTTGTTGAATACCACGATGCAGACCGGCAAGTTATAGCGGCAAATAGTTTCTATCTCCATCCCGGAAAATCCAAACGCACTATCACCTTCAATGGCAAGTACTGGCAGACCAGTCTCAACGGCCGCCGCCACTGCGGCCCCCATTCCGATACCCATGATGCCCCAGGTGCCTACATCAATACGCTTACGAGGCTTACTCATGTTTATGATGCTTCGGGCGAAATCGAGTGTATTTGCACCTTCATTGATCAACATGGCATCGGGACGTTGTTCCATGATAATCCGCAACGCACCCAACGCTGTGTGAAAATCCATCGGGTTGGTATCACTACCCAGTCGCTGCTGCATCTTTGCAACATTGGTATCCCGCTTAGTCATCACAGTGGAGGTCCAGTCTTTTGGTGGAGCCTTCCATTGATCACCCATCGCATTCAGCATTTGGTCAAGACACGATCCAATATCACCGACCAAAGGTGCTGCGATCTCCACATTGCTATCCATCTCGCACGGATCAATATCAATTTGTATGAATCGCTTGCTGCCTGGCTCACCCCAGCTCTTGCCCTTACCGTGCGACAATAACCAGTTCAGCCTGGCGCCAAGCATCACGACTACATCAGACTCTTTTAAAACTAATGATCGAGCTGCAGCCGCACACTGTGGATGCGTATCCGGCAACAAACCCTTAGCCATACTCATTGGTAAGAACGGGATACCACTTTTTTCCACAAAAGCCGTGACCAGTTCATCCTCTTGTGAGTATGCCGCCCCCTTACCAATAATAATTAGCGGCTTCCTGGCACTCTTAAGAACGCCGATTGCTCGTTCAATAGCATCGGGACCTGGCAGCTGCTTTGGCGCCGGATCAATCACCTTCACTAATGACTTAGCTCCATCAGCTGCATTCATTGCCTGACCGAACAGTTTGGCGGGCAGATCAAGATAGACACCACCTGGTCTGCCAGATACGGCAGCGCGAATAGCGCGTGCGACAGCAATACCAATATCTTCTGCGTGCAACACCCGAAATGCCGCTTTGCATAAAGGCTTGGCAATGGCGAGTTGATCCATCTCTTCGTAGTCGCCCTGTTGCAAATCGACAATTTCACGCTCTGATGAACCACTGAGCAGAATCATTGGGAAACAGTTTGTCGTGGCATTGGCAAGCGCTGTTAAGCCATTCAAAAAACCCGGCGCCGATACCGTCAAACACACACCGGGCTTCTGAGTAATGTAGCCCGCAACTGCCGCAGCATTGCCTGCGTGTTGCTCATGTCTGAAAGACAACACCCTGATACCACTGGCCTGAGCCAGTCGTCCAAAATCAGTAATAGGTATGCCCGGCACGCCATAAATGGTGTTTAGATCATTCATCTTTAGGGCGTCAATAAGAAGATGGAAACCGTCGGTGAGCTCTTCAGCTTCCGCATCCATACTTTCAGGGCGATCTTTTAGTTCTACGGACATTCACTGATCCTCTATTCGGTGAGCTTGGCAACAGAGTCAGAGGGAGTTTCCTCTTGCATTTCCTGCCAAGTATTCTTTATGTGGTCGTGCAACTTCATTGTGTGATCGAGGACCAGCGTTGCCGCCAGTTCACCTTTACGATTTTCAAGCGCTTCAATGATCGCCATGTGATCAACAACTGACTGGGTGACACGGTCCTTCTCACGCATTGCTCTGCGCCTGACTGCATGCATGTGTTGCAACAGCCTCTCGGCCGTTGAGCTCAAAAGCTCACAGCCCGACAACTCTAAAATGCGTTGATGGAATTTCAAATTGGCTTCAGAGTATTCAGCGATATCTGCCCGCTTTGAATTACTGCTGTGTTTAACGCCGAATTTTCGCAGCGTCGATATATCCTTATCACTGGCAACTTCGGTCACCAGCCTCGCCGCCATACTTTCCAGGGCCGCCCAAACAGTGACAATCTCCAACACCTCGGGCAGTGTTTTTGGCCGCACAAAAACCCCTTTGCGAGGCCTGATCTCTACAAAGCCCTCACGCTCGAGTTGCGCCAGCGCTTCACGAATGGGGGTACGGGATATTTGAAGTTGCTCTGCAAGCTGGCGTTCATCAAGACGCAGGTTGGTCTCAACGCTGTAGATATCCATCTCCATAATGGCAGCACGAAGCACAGGATAAATGTGATCCTTCAGAGACTGATTGGATGCAACAGGACTCAGCTGAATGCCGGTCTGCGATGCTGATTTCAATGCCGCCAACGGGCTTTTCCTCTGACGCCTGTGGTATACCACATACCATACACAGTCGAATGAGAGACGGCAACACCTCGAACATTACCAGCGCTGGTACCGGTTTAGCCAGTGTGAAAAGCGTGCTCAAAGGCAAGCAACCCAGGAGCGACTCGGCCCAAATTTCTTCGGACTTTACAACACTGCTGCAACCCCAGCAGTGGTTATGTAAGGCAGGTCTGGATCTGACTTACTGTCTGTCAGTCAGCACTATCGCCACTTGTGAGTAACCAGTGTTTATCCAACGGCGATAGTCCATCCAAAGTTATCAGTTAAAAACTCACGAGCTATCTAACTGGCCTGCTCTACTACCTGCGCCTTAGCTACCCTGCATGCTGAAAATTTGAACTCCGGTATTTTTCCGAATGGATCAAGACTCGGATTGGTCAATACATTTGCCGCGGCCTCAACATAGGCAAACGGCACAAAAATCATATCTTCAGACACTGCACGGTCCGCTCGCGCCATGATATTGATCGCGCCACGCCGAGTCTCTACCGTAATCATCTCTCCAGGCTTTACATTCATTTTTCTTAAGGTTTTAGGATGCATGGATGCATTGGCTTCCGGCTCTGCCCAGTCAAGCACGGCGGCACGTCTGGTCATGGACCCCGTATGCCAGTGCTCAAGCTGCCTTCCGGTTGTGAGAATCATCGGGTATTCATCATCCGGTGTTTCCGCTGGCGCTGTCACTTGTGCAGGCGTAAATCGCGCACGCCCCTCAGGGCGCGGGAAGCCATCACCAAAAACAATTGGCTGACCCGGATCATCTTCGGACAACGAAGGATAAGTCACAGCACTCTTTTCAAGTCGCTCCCAGGTGATATTGGTCAGTGAATTCATCGATAACTTCATTTCTGCAAACACTTCACGCGGGTGCTTATAGTTCCAGTCAAGACCTATACCTTTAGCTAACTCAACCAGTATCCACCAGTCTTCTTTAGCGTCTCCAGGCGGGGCTACTGCGGGACGTCCCATTTGTACTTGTCTGTTAGTGTTGGTTACCGTGCCAGTTTTTTCAGGCCATGCTGATGACGGCAGTATTACGTCTGCATAGTTAGCCGTTTCAGTTAGAAAGATATCCTGCACCACCAGATGCTCAAGCTTTGCCAGTGCATCACGTGCATGTTCTACATCCGGGTCAGACATGGCGGGATTTTCACCCAGCACATACATGCCGCGTATATCGCCATCGTGTACGGCATCCATGATTTCAACCACAGTTAACCCGCGCTCTGGATCAATGCTCTCGGACCCCCAGATATCATGGAAAGCACTGCGCACACCGTCGTCCGATACTGACTGATAGTCGGGTAAAAACATCGGTATTAAGCCTGCGTCGGACGCACCTTGTACATTATTCTGGCCTCGCAACGGATGCAGCCCGGAACCTGGTCTGCCAACCTGGCCACACATCAATGCCAGTGAAATCAGACAACGTGAATTATCAGTGCCATGTATATGCTGAGAGACCCCCATACCCCAGAAGATCATCGCGGCCTGTGCACCTGCAAAAGTTCTGGCCACTTCTCGCAGTGTATTTGCCTCAATACCGCAAAGTTCTGCCATCTTTTCCGGTGGAAACCCCTTTAAGTGCTCCTTCATGGCGGGCCAGTTTTCGGTAAAGCCTTCAATATACTGTTCGTCGTATAAACGCTCTTCAACAATCACATGCATGATTGCATTGAGCATGGCAACGTCAGTACCCGGGCGAAATTGCAACATATGATCGGCATGACGCTTAAGTCCCTGGCCTCTCGGATCCATCACAATCAACTTGCCACCGCGTTTGGAAAACTGCTTAAAGTAGGTGGCAGCCACGGGGTGATTCTCGGTCGGGTTGGCGCCAATCACAATGGCAACATCGGCATTTTCTATTTCATTGAATGTGGCAGTTACCGCACCACTACCGACATTCTCGAGTAATGCCGCAACCGATGAGGCATGGCATAAACGAGTACAGTGATCAACGTTGTTGTGCTGAAAACCTTGCCGGATAAACTTCTGGAAAAGATAGGCTTCTTCATTGGAACATTTAGCAGAGCCAAACCCTGCAACACGCTTACCTGTGTCTTCACGTAAATCTGTCAACCCTTTGCTTGCTACCTGCAGTGCTTCTTCCCAGCTCGCTTCTCTGAAGTGTGTGAGCGGATTAGACGGATCAACGTTCAAACCTTTGGCTGGTGCATCTTCGCGACGTATCAACGGTTTGGTTAATCTGTGCTCGTGTGCAATGTAGTCAAATCCAAATCTCCCTTTCACACACAGCCTGTTTTCATTGGCCGGACCTTCAATCCCGTCTACCCAGGCTATTTTCTCATCCTTTATTTTAAAAGATAACTGACAGCCCACGCCACAGTAGGGGCAGACACTATTCACTTCACGATCAAAATCGGTACTGTCGCCTGCACCTTTTTCATCCAGTGCAGTAGCGGGCATCAAAGCACCTGTCGGGCAAGCCTGCACACATTCTCCGCAGGCCACACAAGTTGATGCTCCCATCGGGTCATCAAAATCAAAGGTAATTTTTGCATCGTGCCCACGACCTGACATACCTATCACATCGTTTACCTGTACTTCACGACAAGCTCTTACACAAAGATTGCAGTGAATGCAGGCATCCAGGTTTACGCTCATAGCCAGATGAGATGCATCAAGTAGCGGCACCCGATCAACTTCAATTTTCGGAAATCGACTCTCTTTAAGATTCTGCATGCCAGCCATCTTCCAGAAATGCGAAGACTTATCATGCGCACTATCTTGCGCCGGCTGATCTGCCATCAACATCTCAACCACTACCTTGCGGGCGTTGGTCTGGCAAGAACAAACTAGCCGTTCAGATTCATCGGACAATCTTGACTCTGTTATC
>CAZQKJ010000048.1:8805-14346 GCA_964593315.1 uncultured Granulosicoccaceae bacterium | reverse complement strand
GAAGAATGCAGGTTTGTGCCTAACTCGACAATCTTGTCTGCCTGCTTATCGAGCGCCTCTCCCCAGGCCTCAGCCATTGCTTCGTACCAGCTGCCTGAAGCCTTTTTACTACCACCCGTGCTTACTGTTCCTGCCGTGGCCGACAAACTACTTAACGATGGAATATCTGACATGTTGTTCTCCAATATGAGCTTGTTGTTAATAAGATAATTCTATTTGCTTTTCATCTAGTTCTAGTTGAACTTTCTCTTCCAGTATATCGATGATCATGTGCCCGCTTGGCAAAATGGATCCCTCGAAGTACCGGGAACCATCTTCGGTTTGAATATACTTTGGCTTACTGGCCACAATCATCACAATGCGTTTTCCGGGTAAATCTTCGACCCGTTGAGGAGGTGGTTCTTCAACTTCAATAACGGGTTCATCATTATTCAGTTCCAACTCGCGCAAATCTGCTACATCCTGATACAAGCTTTTCTCTACGCGTTGCAGTAGATCGAGATCATTGGTGGCGGTATTAACAGCTACCGCGCCTTCTCCCAGCACGGCAACCTCGGCGTCAATGCCGTTTACCCGATATACCGATCCGACTGATTCTGCCAACGAGTCACCTAGTTTTACGTCCCATTGGACTGTCTCCGGTGCTTGCACCTGCTCCCGCGCCTGATACAAATCTGATCTATTTTGCAGATAACCATTAATAGCAATCGTGTTGTCATCCTGAAGAACCACATCAAGTTCCCCAAAGCCACCGGTCTGAAGATCAGACTCAACGCCTGATAACACATCATCAATTGTGGCAGGCTCGGGTCTTTCGATATTGGCATACGCCCAGAACGAACCAGCCAGAACTAACACGCCCGCCACAGACTGCATAGCACCTGCGAACAGTCGCCTGCCTCGCTGTGCGGGAACTGCAGTGTCAGCCTTTAGTGTCAGAGGTTCCTGTGAGTCTGGATCTGATTGCGCAAGTGGTAAGTTTTCCGCCATCACGCCGATCTCATGGTCTGAGTTTGACCGCACTTCAAACACGTGATCCTGCAGACGCACAGCAGTACCGGTAGCGAGATTCGATTCCATTCCAGGCTCAATGTTTTGACCATCCACGGTCACGCTGCCGGTTAACACGATAAAACTGAGCTGGTCCTCGCTATGGCACAATTCAACTACCGGGGAGTTAGTGGCACCCGTGCGCTGCGTGTCTCCGCCGACAGACGATAGCGCATCATCGGTACCCGGCAGGTCCAGTACAACATCGCAGTCATATCCAATACCAACAGTGGTCGGGCAACCGTATTGCAATGCTACTCTGGCACCTTGCTTTCTACCCGCAACTACCACCAACTCCAGTTGCGGTTCAAACGATTCATCTGTCATCTCTTCGGTCACTACACTGCCTCCAGCTGCGGTTCTGCCGCTTGTGGCTTTGACAATTCAGGCGCACTAAGAGGGATGTGATGAATCACATTAAGGCTTACATCAGGCATCAGTTCGTTATAGGACAATACAGGTGTATCAAACGATACCGGTTGCACCATCAGCCGCAACTGCCGCCTTATTTGTAGATGGGTCACCAGCGCCTCGGGCTTGTATTCCATGATGGCCTGCTTTAGTGCTTTTCGAAGTGCTTCAGCCTTGGCAGGTTCCAGCGACAATTGGCTGTTACCCGCACTGGAACGCATTGCCTCGAGAAGTTGCTGCTCAACACTCGGATCCAGCGCAACAGCTCTTAAGGTTTTGTCTGAGGCATGTTGGTGGCAGATCTGGCGCGACAGTGCTATGCGTACAAACTCAGTTAAATTATTGATGTCTTTCTCATGAGCTGAAGCCTGTATCAGGGCTTCCAGAATACCCCGCATGTTTCTTATGGAAACCTCCTCTTCCACCAGATTTCTAAGAATCGCTGCAACATTTTGAAGCGGTATTGTTCGCAGGGCTTCTTTGACGATATCCGGATAATCAACACTCGCCTGTCCCAACAGAGTTCCTGTCTCCTGTATACCCAGGAACATCGGCAGATGCCGGCGCAGGGAGTCATCGACGGATTGGCATAGTTGCTCAATTGGCGTATCCGGTCCTATTGGCTCCTGGAGCACTGGTACTTCATACATTTCAAATGACCACGTTGACTCTGGTTTGCGATGCCAGTGAAACCGAATACTGGGCAAGGGAAAGCCAATTCGTGTCTGTACTTTTTCAAAATCCTCATTCAGCAGCTCCAGTAATCTTTTATCTCGACCGCTGGCGCCATACTCTGCAGGTAACTCTACGAGTAGCGGTACCGATTGCTGCACTTCTACCGATTCAGTTTCCCTGGCAGTCGGCTCTGCGTTTTCCTGACGATTGAACATCGAATCCATAGCGGGTTGCGATACGTTATCCATCTTCTTACGAATCGCCGGTATCAGGCTGCACCCAGCCGCAATAAATAGCAATCCGAGTACGATAAATACGGTCGTCGGAAAACCTGGCACCAGCGACATCAGGACACAAACAACACCACAAACGATCAACACTCGCGGTATAGAGGCAAACTGGGATTGTATCGCGTCACCCAGATGTTCCTGACTATCTGTGTCGGTAACACGGGTTACGATCAAGCCCGCTGCCATGGCACTCAGTAGTGCCGGAATCTGCGCGACCATGCCATCACCGATAGTGAGTATCGAGTACTTGGACATCGCTGCACCCGCGTCCATACCGCGTTGGAAAATACCAACAGTCAAACCACCTAGAAGATTGATGATAATAATGACAATACCGGCTATCGCATCCCCTTTGACGAACTTCATTGCACCGTCCATGCTGCCGTGAAGCTTGCTTTCAAGTTCCAGCTCTTGTCGTTTTCGGCGCGCTTCAATCTTATCTATCAGACCCGAACGCAGATCAGAATCTATCGACATTTGCTTGCCCGGCATGGCATCCAGTGTGAATCTCGCCCCTACCTCCGCGACTCTTTCTGCACCTTTAGCAATCACCAGAAACTGCACCAGGGTCACAATAAGAAATACCACTAACCCAACGACCACATTGTTACCAGCAACGAGAGATCCGAAGGTATCAATAATGTTACCTGCATCCGCATGCAACAGAATCATCCGTGTGGTGGCCACCGATAGCGCCAGTCTGAAAAGAGTAGATATAAGTAGAACACTGGGAAAGGCCGAGAACTGCAATGGCTTGCTGACGTAGATCCCCATCAGCACCAGCATCACACCCAGTGAAATATTGAGCGCCACTAAAACATCAAGAAGAATGAGAGGCAGTGGCAGAATCATTAACGCGATAATCGCCACTACCAGGGCGGCTAACATCAGATCGCTTGTACGCGCCAACCAACTTCTGGATGGCGTGGCAACCGAGCTGAAATACGCGTGTATATCCATACTAACCGTTAGACAAGTGGCTACAACCGCTGAATGAAAACCCCTCTAAAATCAAACGACAGGTCACAAAGCGGCAAATGTTAAATCAATGTAAACCATAGTTGCGGTAACCTGCAAGCGTTATACAAAGCTAATAGCAATACCTTCGATTGATTCATCTAATGTGTTTGATCACTGGAAACTAACACTCGTCTAATTCTGTATTTGCTTGTAAATAAAATGATAATTTCGTTACTTAAACTTGTATGTATTTTAACTCTTCTACACATGGTCTTACTCTGATTCTCTTGAAACTATTTTTATACTTAACCAACACAGAAATTACTTCCTTAACTACCCGCTTTACTGGATAAGCTATGGCCGGTTCGAATGACAGCGGTGAAAAAACCGAAAAAGCCACACCAAAGAAACTCCGCGATGCGCGCCAAAAAGGCGATATCCCCAAAAGCAAAGACCTCACTGGCACCATAGGACTCATACTTTCAGCCATAGTGATTTGGTTCGCAGCGGTCTATACCGTGCCAAAATTTGCAGAACTGATGGAAACCGCACTGCAGGTACCCAGCGGGGACTTTCCTATCATTGCGGGCCAACTTGGAAAACAGGCACTGAATCTATTTCTGTTGTGTTCTCTTTTAATACTGATTCCTGTTGCAGTCCTGAGTCTATTTATCGAGTTTATTCAAGTCGGGCCTCTACTGGCTGTAGACAAGGTTAAACCCGATCTCTCAAAATTAAACCCAGTGTCAGGTTTGAAACGCATGTTCAGCACTGACAATCTATTTGAATTGATCAAATCGATCGTAAAAACCAGCGCAATTTTGTTTTTCTGCTGGATTGCGATCAGCGCACTACTGCAGGATCTGGTTTTTCTGCCTTCAGCAGAGCCCGGGAATATTGTCGGAGCGCTACTCGAATTAACACTTTATATAGTGGGCGCTTCACTCTTGTTTCTGTTGCTCTTCACAGCGATCGACGTCAGTTACCAGCACTATGCTTTCGCGAAAAAAATGAAAATGAGCTTGAGCGAGATAAAACAAGAGTACAAAAATACAGAAGGTGACCCGCTGATCAAAAGCCATCGCCGACAAACCGCACAAGAATGGGCACAAGAAGGCGCATCACAAGCAGCAGGTGACGCGAGCGCACTCGTGGTAAACCCGACACACGTGGCAGTGGCCATACGTTTCAACCGGGAAATAGACAATGTACCCGTGGTGACGGCTGTGGGCGAAGACGAGATAGCACAGGCCATGAGACTCGCCGCCAAACAGAACCATGTTCCCGTTGTCAGGAATATAGAGCTGGCGCGCACCCTATTGGCAACCGCAACAGAAGGCGAGATGGTACCGCGCGACCTGTTTGATGTTGTCGCTCAAATAATATTATGGGCACAGTCTGTGAGTGAGCGTATTCAGCATGAGAAGACATACAAGCTTGTGCCTTGGGAGGGCGAACTCGCTACTAGCCCGGGAGAAGACCTTACGGTTTATCCTGCCGACGCGATAACTCCTTCGGCACTGACCCATCAGAATGAGAATTAAAGTGGCACATTCACGATGAATAATTTTCCCACCACACTGCTGTTGACTATGGTAGCACTGGCAGTCGTACTGGCTGCTGCCTGGCTCATTCTGCGTGGCCTGGCTAAAATGGGGGTGGCACAAAACAGAAATGGTCGATTGAAAGTACTTGAAAGCGTGCCCATCGGATCGAGAGAACGAGTGCTTGTTATCGAGTTTGACTCAAAGGAGTATCTCATCGGGGTTACTGCAAACACCATTACGCAACTGGATGCAGAAAAAGCAACCGACAAACCTTCTATAAGTGAGACGTTAGAAAAATACCCGCAATAACTTTCCCCGCACTATCCTACACACAAAATAGCCATGCTATACGGCGCTGCCACGGTGTTCCCGTTCAGTCGCTGGATTGTGCAATCCCACAGGAAAAGACAATAGACGCAATGACTGTGTGAACAGTAATGGATCTATTGTCAATGTTAGTTGCCTCTATGGACGAACTGGCACCATGCGCTATACGCGCTCAATCAAGCATATCGAAAACCAGTCGATGTGGCATCGTCTGAACATCGTGCAAAGAGTTTAAGCAAACTGACAGATGCCAGTATAGAGCGTCTATGTTTGGAGTATCC
>CAZQKJ010000048.1:0-8705 GCA_964593315.1 uncultured Granulosicoccaceae bacterium | reverse complement strand
AGAGTTTAAGCAAACTGACAGATGCCAGTATAGAGCGTCTATGTTTGGAGTATCCGAGGCCCGAGTTTCCCAGATTCAAGCATCCCTGTTCAGAGAATCCATGTTCAGAGCATCGCTCGCTCTCGATCACATCTCAGTTACTTTCTGCCACCTCTTCGCCGCCAACCTGATCAGTCTTTGCCACATCTGAACAGACCGACTGGATGGGGCATCACGCTCTGACAAATTCCGCAGCGGACAGTGTTCTCTCGACGCGCAGCGCCGCCTCTGTCAAGACAAAAGACATTTTCAGCCGCCATTGACCGAGATTCACAACGGTCAACGCAGGAGTCATGCCTACGGATAGATATCCCCTCGCTTAAAACTGCCTTCCTGGCACTACTTAATCTCGACCAATCCACAAATTCGTAAGACCAAGCATACGTACATAACGTAGCTCACACTTTATTTTTCACCATGGCATATCACCTGCAACTTTGGAACTAAGTGGCAGTAGCACCATGCCATCCGCTTTTTTATACCCACTTTTGAATGGAGACACTATGCAACTTAGAAAAACAAGCACGGCAGTACTGCTATTTGCACTTTCTTTTACAGGCATCGCACTCGCGAACAACCCTGTTGTCGGAAATCTCGAGGCATTCATTGTCTCTGTAGACGACAAGGGACAAGAGGTAGCCGAAGTCGCAACAGCAGCTGAGCCCGGTGAAGTAATGGAATACCGTATAACTTTTGTGAACAACGGTGATTCATCTGTCAGCGGCCTGAAAGTCGTCGACCCAATACCTGAAAACACTACATTTATTAGTGATTCAGCACGTACTGAAGTCAATGCACTATTTGAAGTCAGCATTGACGGCGGACTTTATTTCGAGCAAGAGCCAGTCACCCGAATTGAAACTCAGGCAGACGGCTCACAGAAAGAAGTAGTAATACCACCCGAGGAATACACACACATTCGATGGGCCGTTGAAGACGCGCTCAGAGGCGAAGGCGGACAGCAGAAGTATGCTTACCGTGTTGTTGTCGATTGATGTAACCCACAGCTATTCCAACAACTGAGCATGATCGTTAATTGCGCTTAACGCCAGTGCTCCTTATATAACCAAGTGAGAACAAGACCATGACTTTTAAACTAAATCCGGTAGCACGGATTCTAGCTGCCGGTATGCTGTGCGGCACGCTTACGACCTTTGGGTCGCAAGCGCTCTCAGCAACCGCAGCTGGCACCGAAATTAAGAACCTCGCAACCGTAACCTATGAAGATGCCGCAGGGAATACTTTCAGCGCTCAGTCAAATGAAGCTGTAGTAACTGTAGCACAGGTTTACTTTGCAACCATCGGTACTGATGTTGACTCGACCGGCGCGCCTGGTCAGACAGTGTACCTTCCCTACGTACTCAGCAACACAGGTAATGGCACTGACGTATTTGATGTAGCAGCCGCCAGTGGAATTACCGGTGGTGCTGATCTAGTCCCGGCTAACATCTCTGTTTTCCGTGACACAAACGGCAACGGCCAGCCTGATGCAGGTGAGCCTCAACTGACGTCTGTAAGTCTTGCAGCTGATGAGAGCACAGATATCGTTGTTGCTGTACAGATCCCAACGAATGCATTAGCAGACGAAACATTGGGAATCACCCTGACTGCAGAAGCGCAGGAAGGCACTGGTGTTGCGGTCGCGCAAAGCGTAACCGATCTTGATCCAGCTGGTGGTCGTGATGGACTAGACAGCACTGTTGAATCACTCATTACCGTTACAAATGATGCGGTACTGGCAATGACGAAAACATCGTCACACAACACTGCCACGAACCAAATCACTTACACCGTAACAGTAACCAACAACGGTAACACTGCAGCTACTGATGTTGTGTTATTCGATGGTATGCCAGAAGGTACCACATTTGTATCTTCATCAGTCTCGGGCCTGCTCACAACCAATGGTGATACGCTCGATACTAACGTGGCGAACCTGGTAGAAGGACCAGATTTAGACTTCAACGCTGATGGCGATGTGTCAGACGCTACAGAAGCCGCGATCGGTATTGATTTAAACACCGATGGCGACACCAACGACACAGTCGTTGAAGGTGTATATGCAGTGGATGCTGAACTGGCACCCAATGCGACCATCTCAATGACTTTTACAGTCAGTTATGACCCTGTCTCTTTTGGTGGCGGCAACTCAGTAGACAATATTGCTTACTTGACTGCAGACACTGACGGCGATAGCGTCATCGATACGCTAGAGAGCTCTAACCTGACATCAGACGAAGTTCTGCAGGACTTCTCAGTAGAAGTTACTGATACTGGTGTCGGCGGAGCCAATGGCGTGAATGATGGTGGCGATGATGACAATGTACAGGATGATGTACAGACTGTCGATTCAGCCGCATCCGGTGGTACAGTATTGTTCGACTTCATCGTTGAGAACACCGGTAATGGTGATGACTCATTTGAACTGTCAGTTGATCCGGGCACCTTCCCGGCCGGCACTGTATTCACATTTCTTGATGACATAGGTTCAGTACAACTAACTGACACCAATGGCGCAGGTGGTGTTGACACAGGTGTTATCGCTCAGGATGCAACACGCACTATGAAAGTAAGTGCCAAGCTTCCACAGGGCACCGCGGGTAACAACGGTGGCGCAGGTTTCACAGCCACTGTAATTGCAACCTCTGCAGAAGATCCAAACGCAGCTCCAGCATTCAGTTCAGCCGATATCCAGTTGGATGAAATTGTTGCAGCAAGCGCTGATATTCACGCAGCTGTTGGCGGTACGGTTGGTAACGATGAAAGCCCACTGGGTGCTCAACCATACGTTCCGGTAGCTACACTGGACGCTGATGCGGGTGCTACAGTTAACGTACCTGTGTTCATCGATAACGAGAGCGGTGTTTCTGACTCGTTCCAGTTATTCGCAGGAAGCAGCTTCGACGGCACAAACGTGGGTGCGCTACCAGCAGGGTGGGATGTTCAATTCTTCCTTAATGATGGTTCTGGTACACCAACAGGACCTGCTATTACTTCTACACCAACTATCCCAGGTAACACAACTGACTTTGCAGTTATTGCTGTTGTTACATTGCCTGCGGATACCACGCTTTCTGAAGCAGATGTACTGTTCGATGCCAATGGCGACGGCACAGCTACTTTAACTGATCAGAACGCAGATGGTGACGGCGACTACCCGTTATTCCTGCAGATCATCTCTGCCAACTCAGGTGCAACAGACACTATGCTGGAAGCGATAGATGTGAATGCCGGACGCGCAGTTGCATTTACACCAAGCACCAGCAATCAGGTAGAGCCAGGTGGCACGGTTGATTACACATTGACCTTGAGCAACACTGGTAACTCTGAAGAAACTGTAGAGCTTACCGCTGCCAACAGCCAGCCAGGTTTCAACAACGCAATTTCTATCGATACCGATGGCGACGGCGCACCTGACACTGTACTAGGCAACCTGATTCCAGGTCCAATCAGTGTACAACAGCTTGACGGCACTGTGGTTGTGATCGAAGTTCAGGATACTGATGCAGATCAAAACCCTGAGCTGGTACTACCGCCTGGTGCTGATCTTCCATTACTGGCTACAGTACTTGCACCAGCAACAGCACCTGCCGGTCAGGTTGATGTTCTAACACTGGACGCAATCAATGTTGATCCCGCTGCTGATGCACCGGATACCACAGTATCATTTCAAACTGATGTTATTAATGGTCAGGTACGTCTGACTAAAACAGCAGCTATCGATACTGACTGCGACGGTTTACCAGAGACTCCATTCCAAGTCGACCAAGCCCTTGAGGTTGAGCCGCAGCAATGTGTTATCTGGCGCGTTATTGCAGAGAACCAGGGTGACGTTGATGCACGCAATGTGATCATCACCGATTCGGTTACAGCATTCAGTACGCTTGAAACCGGACTTCTCGGCTACTGCCTGACAAACGACTGCACACCAGCTTCAGTAACAGATGCTGCAGCTGACGATGCAGGTGGTGTGGTCGGGCCTGCGATCGTGTTCTACGCAGGTAACAATGCAAATCCTGCTGCAGGGTTGGGTGGAACGCTTATACCAGGCGAGAAAGCCACTGCGCAGTTTGTAGTAAGAGTGGAATAACAGTTATGAGCCCCCCTTACACAGGGGGGCCACGTTGAAGAACTAATCGCCTGTCGGTGACTGTACATCGACGGGGGACTTAACAAACCTCTCTGCTCGCAGGGAGTTTTGTTAAGTCAGGGTTGGGATTCTACAGAAGCACCAATGACTGTATACAGATAATAACAATAATGACCGCATCACCTCTACAGCTAATGATTCGCATAACAGGCCTCGTGCTTGCGCTGCTTATCGCCTGTATATTTACAGGTACAGCGGTACGAGCAGCTACAGCCCCGGGCACGGTTATTATCAGTCGTGCAGAAATTGCATGGTTCGATACTGCATCTGGCACGGTCATGCGCAGTCTTTCAAACGCTTCAACTGTCAAAGTTTTGGGTGTGCATCGTTTTGCCCTTGAAGGACCAGGTGATACGGTTGCCCATGCAGCGAAATTCCTGGGGCTTTCCTATCGAATATTAAATACAGGTAACACCGCCGATAGCTACCGCTTGTCCATTCGTGATCTCGCTGATGATGCTGGCTCACTGAATGATCTGAACATCTACCTTGATCAAAACGGCAATGGTGAGGCTGACCCGGGTGAGCCGATCATAGATGAAACACTCACTGTTCTGCCTGGCTCACTGGTCGAACTGGTGGTGGCTGGCAGCATACCTAACACAGCACTTATAGATGAGCAATTCCGCGTAGAGCTCACCGCTACAAGTGTGGAAGACAATGATGATCTCGACAATACTCAAACAGCATCAAGCACTATCACAATTATCGACGGCGCTTTCATTGCAATAGACAAGATGTCAAGCCTCGGTTGTGGCGCCAGTACCCCTCCAGGTAGCGATATTGACTACCGTATTGACTTCACCAATACCGGTAACGACAGGCCTGAAGTACGCAGTCATATCATCAATGGTGTACGGCGCGAGGGCGTCCTGATCGTTGATCAAATTCCCGCTGGCACGCAACTACTGCCATCGCAAACCATTAATCACGCACCGTTTCAGTCAATACCTCTGGTTCCAACCAGCTTGTTCAATGAAGGTTGGACTCGCTACTCAGACTGGGATGGTTCGGTAAGAGCGACTAGCATCGCCTTGTTCATTGCAGCAGAAAATCTCCGGCCCGGCACCAGTGGCAGCTTTGAATTTACTTTACGAGTGCTGGATTTCACGCTACCTGGCACCATTATCGAAAACATCGCGGGGATAGACATTGATGGCGATGGCAATGATGAATTTTCTTCTAACCTGACTTGCAATACCATTCTGACTGACGAACTGGCCATTGGTGCCGCACTCAGTGCATCAATTGAGTTTACTGCACCCGCGCTAGAGCTACGCCGCCAGGGTATTGCACCGGACTTTTCCATTGACGAACACTTTGTAGAGTCAGCAGGATACCGACTTAATACTGGCGCTAACAACTACGATGCGATTCGCGACGGACTATACCTGGAGCTTCGTGCCTCGGGCTTACCAGTCAGCACTCTGGTGACACAAAATAGCCAGGGTGAGACGTTTGTTGTGGTAACACTCCAGTCAGAAAACACCGGCGACTCGCTTGAAGTATTAATGATAGAGACCGCACCCGGCTCGTCTGTCTATCGCAGTATCCGGCCTATTACTCTGAGCACAGTGGCACGTGGCAACGGCAATTTTTGCCCAGGTGGGAACGCACTTCCAACCGATCCTGTACCGGACTACACCATCAGTGCGCCCGAATGTGTTCTTGGCAGCACCGTTGACGATATTCTTACCGTATTCTTCAATGATGGCAGTGTAGGCGGCCTTGCATTGACGGATACAGTCATCGTCTCTCCTATCGCAACGGTATTTGATGCCTTTACTTTTAAACCGGTTCCAGGTGCTACTGTTTCAATTCGCCAAACACCAACAGGCCAGGTAGCGACAAATCAAAACGGTACAATCTCACTGGCCGCAACCCCGGGCCTGTTCAATGATGATGGCAACGGAGCCATAGTCAACGACGCAATCACCGGTGAGCCGTTAATATTTGTTAGTGATGAAAACGGTATCTATGACGTGCCAGCGCTTGAACCGGGCTCAGGATACTATCTGCATGTAGAGCCGCCAAATGGGTGGTTGTTTCCATCAGAAGTGCCAAGTGACACGCTGCTTGGCTTCAACATCCTCAATACTTCATACGGCATCATAGGTATTGGCGGACAATCCGGTGTCTTCAGCGTTACCCAGGGTCAACAAGCACCCATCTCGGATATCCCGGTAGATCCCGCTGACCGTTTCGCGCGCATTACGATTGACAAACGTGCACTGCAGGCAGAAGTAGAGCCCGGTGATGTGGTTGCATACTCGGTACAGATTACTAATCAAACCGACGAGGATCAGTTTAACGTACACGTTGCTGATATACCTCCGTTCGGATTTAAGTATGTTAAAAACACAACCCGTCGCGATGGTGTACTGATCGATGACCCTGAGGTCATGCCAGGCTACGACCTCGACTTCTCGGTCGGCCTCCTCGAAGCCGGCACCATGACCGAGCTCAGCTACGTATTAGAAGCTACCGCTGGTGCTATTGATAGCGATGGCATTAATACCGCTCGAGCAACCGCACGAACCGGTACCAGTGTACTACTGAGATCACAAGATACTCGCGCTCGTGTTCGTATTCAACGTACCGGTGTACTGTCTGAAAGAGCGGCGCTATTTGGCAAAGTGTATATCGACTCTGATTGCAACAACCTGCACAACGATGCCGAATGGCCAATTGGTGGCGTGAGGCTCTATCTTGACGATGGCACTTTTGCGATCACTGATGAGAACGGACAATACAGTATCTACGGTCTTGAGCCAGGCACCCGGGTTATAAGAGCTGACCCTCTATCCGTGCCTGAAGGACTCAATTTCAAGCCACTTGATAACGCCAATGCGGCCAATGGTGACAGCCGTTTTATTGATCTGGCATCTGGGGATTTTCACCGTGCTGATTTCGCCGTGTCATGCCCGTTGGCCAACATCGAAGAGGTATTTGAAGAGATTCGCGAACGCAATGCACAAGTAGACGGTAGCTGGGTACTGGAACAAGCCGAGGATTTCGACCCGCTTGAACAAGATCAGTTTGATTCACGTAACGACCGGATACCGGATACCAGTGCATCGGATATTGATGGCGATCTTTCAAACGGCATCCTCAATGGACCAGATGCGGGACGAACACGCACCGAAAAGCGCGTTGAAGACCA
This sequence comes from uncultured Granulosicoccaceae bacterium, assembly GCA_964593315.1. Taxonomy (GTDB): domain Bacteria; phylum Pseudomonadota; class Gammaproteobacteria; order Granulosicoccales; family Granulosicoccaceae. The sequence continues at coordinate 1,353 of CAZQKJ010000048.1, read as the reverse complement.
ACAGGATATAAACGGTAAGCCAACTGAAATACAGCAGCGTGAACAAAAGCAACCAAAGCTTGACCCAAAAATTGCCGTGCAAACAATCACAAAAGAACAAGCCAAACTCGGCACCTGGTTATGGCCGGAAAGCGACACCAGTCTCGATGGTCGCTTTGTAGCAGTAGTGCGTGCAGGCATAACCCCTACTCTGTTTGTTGATGGTCAGCCTATTTCAGAGAAACAGATTGGTGAACGCATAGAGAATCGGCGTGAAAGTGCACAAATAGTTGCCTGGTATGGAGTGCAACTAAAAGCCGGTCTTAACAAAGTTGAAGTACGCGGCAAAGACAGCTTTGGTAACACCCGTGTTCTGGCAGACGGTGAATTCAAGCGACCTGCCAGAGGTACGCGCATGGTACTGCGCACCCGTACTGACACACTGGCAGCAGACGGTGGGCGCAGCGTTCTACCGGTTGAGATCAATATTCTCGACGACAACGACTACCCGGCACAAGGCGTTCACTTTGTCACACTGACAACCGACGAACTTGGCAGTGGCACCTGGGTTGAGGAAGATATACAGGAAACACAGCCCGGCCATCAGGTGCGAGTTGAAGACGGCCGCGCCACCGCGCATTTGAGAAGTTCAGACTTCACCGGCACGCTAAAAGTTAACGCACAAACTAACGACATGAGCGCCGAGTTACGTATTTTTCAAGTGGCATCCTTGCGACCGTTGTTCGGTATTGGCGTGCTTGATCTGGGCGTGATTGAAAATAACCTTAGTGACGGCGAATACCTGCCAACCGATCATGCCGACGGCTTTGAAGATGGCTCTCGCGCCGATGGCAGACTTTCAATGTTTCTAAAAGGGGCTGTCCGAGGTAATGCACATCTGACGCTATCTTATGATTCTGATAAAGACAGCGACACCGAGCTCCTTCGCGATATTAATCCCAACGCTCAATACCCGATTCACGGAGATGCATCCGTGCGCGGTTTTGAAGCACAAAGCCGTAGCAAACTTTACGCAAAGATCGAGAAAGGCAAAAACAGCATCTTGTGGGGTGACTATGTTACTGATGTTGACAGTGACATCGGTGATCTCGCCCGCACCCAAAGAGTACTGACCGGCTTTAACAGTCGCTACGAAAATGGACGCGCACGATTTCAATTGTTCGCAGCGCAAACAGAAGAGAGCAGAAGTACCGAAGAGATTCCAGGTAATGGCACTGCCTTGCTGTTTCGATTAGATAATGCCCCAATCATTGCCAATAGCGAGATTGTTGAACTACTGGTGCGCGACCGCGAAAACCCCGGACTGGTGCTAACAGCTGAGCGGCTTTCACGCTTTGGTGACTACAATATAGA
>CAZQKJ010000047.1:0-14464 GCA_964593315.1 uncultured Granulosicoccaceae bacterium | reverse complement strand
CGCGCATCCTTACTACACTTTTACACGCATTGCGAAATCAGGGTTTGAGTCGCGGTATGGCGTCCCTGTGTATTGGTGGTGGTGAAGCTACAGCAATGGCGATAGAGATTATCAAGTGATCTACTCAGACGAGCAGCTGATGGTGCGCGATATGGCGCGCCAGTTTGCGCAGGAACAATTAGCACCCCATGCAGCGCGGTGGGATCAGAACGCAGAGTTCCCGTCAGATGCTATCAGCGCCATGGGTGAACTGGGACTGCTGGGCATGGTAGTGCCTGAAGACTACCAGGGCTCAGAAACAGACACCGTTGCCTATGCCATGGCACTCGAAGAGATCGCAGCAGGGGATGGCGCTTGCTCCACGATTATGAGTGTGCACAACTCGGTTGCATGTATGCCAATCTACAAGTTCGGCACAGACGCGCAGAAAGACAAATGGCTGCCAGCGCTGGCTACCGGTAATAAATTGGGGGCTTTCTGCCTGACTGAACCGCAGGCAGGCTCCGATGCTTCAGCACTGACAACGCGCGCCGAGTTCGACGGAGAAAACTACGTTCTCAACGGTGTAAAACAGTTTATTACCTCTGGTAAAAATGCAGACATAGCCATTGTGTTTGCAATCACCGATGCTTCAGCAGGCAAGCGTGGCATGAGTGCTTTTATTGTACCGACCGATAACGATGGTTACCGCGTTGCATCGGTTGAAAAAAAGATGGGGCAACGCGCCTCTGACACCTGCCAGATTGTTTTCGAGAACTGTAAAGTTCCGGCCAATAACCTGCTCGGCAAAGAGGGCCAGGGCTACAGCATTGCCCTCGGTAATCTTGAAGGTGGAAGAATCGGTATAGCAGCACAATCAGTCGGCATGGCAAGGGCCGCCTACGAACATGCACTGGCTTACGCACAGGAACGACAGGCATTCGGCGGACCGATCATCGCTCAGCAATCGGTGGCATTTAAACTTGCGGACATGCTAACCCAGATTGATGCTGCAAGATTACTGGTACATCGAGCCGCACACTTGCGAGAAACTGAGCAACCCTGTCTTACCGAGGCCTCAATGGCAAAACTGTTTGCCAGTGAAATGGCAGAAAAAGTCTGCTCCGATGCCATACAGATACATGGCGGCTATGGCTACCTCACAGATTTCCCGGTAGAACGCATCGCTCGTGATGTCAGGGTTTGTCAGATATACGAAGGAACATCAGATATCCAGCGGTTAGTAATTAGTCGCTCTCTGTAAACCCGAAAGCATCGTTCACTCGTAAAATGCACTCCGTGATTCGATGGCACCCTAGTCGCTTGCGATTTAACCCGCTATCTTTTCCATGTAAACACTGCCACCTGAGGGTGACTGTGAGCCCTTACTCTTCGGTAGCTGCACTGTACAGATTATGATGCACATCGGGAAATAGTGAAACGTCTCACATTCCAACGGGGGAAAGCTTTGTAAAACAACTTTTCCAAAGGCAAAATTCGCCCCGCACGTCACCAAAGGATGTATATTAGCGAACTTTCATCTGGATGCACTATCACTGTTTGGAGCCATCATTGAAGCTCACTCAATCTGAAACCGCACACCGCACCGCCGGACTGGGCTACTGTCTTTGGCTACTGGGCATTTTGTTCGGTGTTACCGCGCTCATCGGCGTGATCATCAACCACAAAAAACTTGCCAGCGTGCGTGGCACCCATGCACATAGCCATCTCCTGTGGCAAATTGTCTCGTTCTGGACCGTGTTTGCCGGTGTGGTTCTGAGTGTCATCTTCTGGCCAGGCACGTTCGCACAGACTATCGCGGTTATTTCATTCTTTATCTGGATATTCAGTGCCATGATTGGCTCGTGGTATCTGTCAAAGTCTCGAGGAATTAAATTCATCGATCGCGAACATCATCGTCCTGACAGACACGCGCACGGAAAATTAGATCTCAGCGATGATATGCTGTAGCTATCGACCAGAAAAAAGGCAGAACCCATGAGTACCAATGACAATCAACCGATGGCAGTTGATGTTGAATCCGGCAAAGACTACTTCTGGTGTTCATGCGGTAAAAGCTCAATACAGCCTCTGTGTGATGGATCGCATAAAGGCTCAGAATTCAAACCGGTTAAATACACCGCTGAAAAAGACGGCAAGGTATTTTTCTGTGGCTGTAAGAAGACAGATAACGCACCGTTATGCGACGGCACACATAAAAAACTTTAAACCATAGTGCGTACAAGACCGCGTGCAAGTAAAGGACAAAGCATCACATGACTTACTGTCACCTGCTGCACATCACTCAAATGCAGTTGGGTATTTCCGCGAGTAACGTGTTCCGCTAAAAACGATACGCCTGACATTATCTTTCCAGACCGATAGTTCAGTTGATCGCCAATAATTCCAATAGCCTGGTTAAATCAGTTGCCTCAAAGTCAGGTTTGGCTGGCAATCTCTCCGGGCGCTGCGCGAACCGGTTTACCCACAGCACTTTGAATCCGAATGATGCAGCGCCTGATGCATCCCATGCATTAGATGATTGAAATATTATCTGTGAAGGCTCCAGATTAAAGGCATTAGTAGCCAACTCGTACACCCGAGGCTCAGGCTTGAAAATTCTGAGTTCATCTACGCTCAAACATTCATCCAATAGATCATCGATACCAGCACCACGAATGGCAGCCTCCAACATCGCCGGCGCGCCATTACTCAGAATCGCTGTCTTATAGCCGGCACCTTGCAGTGCAGACAACACCTGACGCACCTCTTCGTAAGGCTTCAACTCCAGATAAGCCTGCATCAGATCATCGTAGAGGCTTCCATCATCAATACCATGTGCATCGAGCGAGTAGTCAAGCGCCTCACCGGTAACCTGCCAAAAGTCCGCATAATCTCCCATCAAACTGCGCAGCCAGGTGTACTCCAGTTGCTTGTTACGCCATGTTGTTGAAACTTCCGCAGACTGCTTGCCGAGGCGCTGCTTGTGTGCCCCGACTGCCGAGTGCACATCGAACAAAGTGCCATACGCGTCAAACACACAAGCTTTTATATCCAGTGTCGGTTTATTCATAATTTTTCCATCAACCATTTTGGTCAGTAGTGTCTGGCTGTTACTCGAGCTGATATTCTGGCAGCCACTCCGGCAGCTACTCCGCGCTTTAGCAATAAAGGCGACATAGCCACAGGTGCATTAACTATTGAATAGCTACAGATATTAAAACGTTCGCCAGGTGTTCGATCGGTCAAGCGCGTTCCGGAGGTATCGAGTAGGTCGCGGTGGCATGCGCAACAATATCGGTCTGTGAAATACGCTCTGGATCTTCTTCATCACCGGCACTGTACATGGCAACCTCGCCGATCACCAATCGCTTACCAAACTTCAACGCTTGCGCACGTGCCAGCATATCTCCGGGTGCAGGCTTGCGTAAGAAATTAATATTGAGGGAAGTCGTTACAGCCAGCTCAACAGGGCCAATCCGACTCAGTATCAAGGCATAGACTGCAGCATCCGCCAACCCCATCATCACCGGACCTGCAATCGTACCACCTGGACGCAGAAATTTTTCACTATAGCAGGCACGCATCCAGACACCGTCGGAATCGATTGACTGCAACTGCAGACCCATCATTTCCGCGAACGGCAGCCGCTCTTTCACAAGCTCATGAAACTCCCGCACGGTAATTTTGGACACTAGATCTTGCTCATCCGGTTTAGCCAAGTCTATAGTTTAAGTCAATCAACGCCACGGCCTCACCTTTTTGTCTTGCCAGTGTTACAAGCCAGTGTAAACGCCCTTTCCTAAGAGTTACTCGCACAACTGCAAGACAATCTCGCAGTTTTTGGCGGCGATGAAACTATCGTTGTCATTATCCTCAAAGCTCGCGGCCGCGCCTTTTGTGCCGGGCACGATTTACGTCAAATGCGCGGCAGGCACAGTGAATCGTACTACAAATCCTTGTTTACTCAGTGCTCGAACACGATGCAACCGATCAGAAACACCCCTCAGCTGGTCATTGCCTGCGCACAGGGACAGGGACTTGCGTACAGCGACTGGCCACCGCCGAGCGCTGCCAGCTCTGCACTGCAGGCATATCTGGTCGCGACCTGTGATCTGGTAATAGCTGCCAACATCGCGCAGTTTGCGGTATCCGTTATTAATCTCAGACCATTCCGCAGCACACCCTCGTTGCTTTGCCCCGCAACCTCAACTCCAAGCGATCTCGGGAAATGCCACTGACCGACGAGTTCATCGACGCCGATACTGCTGTCGACTATGAATTGATCAACCATGGCCTTGAGCCGGATCAGCTGTGCATACCCGGCGACTGGCTGATTCCATTGCAGCTAACCCTTGAGCGCCAGAAGAATCGGCAAATCGATGTTCTGCACACAGTTGCCTAAAGATCTGGAAGACGCGTACGACTACGCAGCTGGAGTGATGGCCTTGAACATAAGGACGCAGAAACAGTTGATGCAGTAGACAGTTTCTTAAATAAAAAAAGCCAAAAAAGCCGTCGTGACAAAAAGCCAATAACAACACCCGTCTACACTTCAGTGACATCCACGATGTGCCGCTACTCACCGTGACTATAAAAAAATACACTCTACAAAGAATGTACGAGTGAACGGGGACAGGTGATGAAAAATCAGGATCTTACATATCTAAACAGCTTGGCAATCAGTTGCCTCGCGACCGGTTTGGTAGACGAGGCGCAACCCGCCTTCGAACTCATTTCGGATGCGGCACCAGAACACTCTGCAGGCCCGATTGGTCTGGCAAGCGTTGAACTGGCTCGCGGCAATTACAACGAAGCGTGCAAAATACTGGAAGATGCATCAGAGCAGCTCGCGAGCGGATCAGACCACACGCGCAAAATTCTGCTAAACGCGCTGGTAGCATCTAACCGACTCGAAGAGGCAGACAACCTGCGCAACAGTTTGATGGAGCTGGATGCGGCTAATGAAGATCACGCCTATCTGGAACAAACTCACAAGTTTTTCCGCACTGGTGACCCGCGCAAACTGCGAGCCTAGCGAACACCCGGTTTACCGGGCCTGCGAGAAATCGGGCCTGGTGACCTCTGCTTGAGTCACGATAATAAAACCCGCCAGCGGCTGGTGGGTTATCATACACAGTCTGCAAGCTGTAAACTGCAGGTGCCGACTTACCCGTGCACGCTACAAAGACAGGCTAAGTGATCACTACCGGCTCTTCCAACAACCTCTTTTGGGATTCCGGCAGCACCACCTCATCAATCCTCCGGTAACACCAAACTGTAAAGCAGTAGCCGCACTGTATGACCAATAACACTTCCAATGACATCAAATTTGTCGACACACCGGATCAGCTTGAGCAATTCGCAGCTGAGATAGCCTCGCAGCCGTGGATAGCACTCGACACCGAGTTCCTGCGTGAGCGCACCTATCGACCCGAGTTGTGCCTGCTACAAATCGCTACACCGGAGACCGTAGCCTGCATTGATCCACTGGCGCTGGATAACATAGATCCATTACTGGATGTGATCTACGATTCTTCCATCATAAAAGTGCTGCATGCAGCCAGTCAGGATCTTGAAATTTTCTACTGGTTGCGCGGCTCGGTACCGACAAACCTCTTTGACACTCAGATAGCAGCGCCTTTGCTCGGCTACCAGGAACAAATAGGCTACGCAAACCTGGTCAATGAGCTGCTCGGTGTCACTCTGAGTAAATCTCATTCGCGCGCTGACTGGACTCGAAGACCTCTGCCCGAGCAGCAGGCCCAATACGCAGCAGATGATGTGATTTATCTGGCTGAAATGTATCCAGTCATGCACAGCAGACTAGAGAAGCTTAAACGCTTGCCGTGGCTCGATCCCGAATGGCACAACCTCACCAACCCGCATCTATATGAAAAACCTGTTGACGATGTCTGGAAACGACTGCGCAGTATAGACAGACTTAAAGGCCAAAGATTGGCAGTAGCGCAACACCTCGCCAAGTGGCGGGAACTGACCGCTCGCAAACGCAACATGCCACGCAACTGGTTGGTGAAAGACGAGGTGCTTTTGGACATTGCCAAGCAGCTGCCTGACAGCATTGAAGAACTGAAGCATATCCGCGGTTTGAGTGATGGTGCGGTAAAAACGCATGGAGAAGAAATTCTCAATCACATTCAGCAGGCAAAAAATGTGGATCCGGTGAAGCTCGATCCTGCAAAACGCAAAGTCAAACTGACCGCTGATCAGGACGCCACCCTCGATCTCCTTAATGCTGTGGCAAAAATACACGCCAGGGAATTCGAGATAAATGCATCCATTCTGGCACCGCGTAAATCCATTGAGGATTTGATTCACGGCAATACAAACACCGCTGTGATGCAGGGATGGCGTGGCCAGCTCATCGGTCCGGCACTGGTCTCTGTGCTGGACGGCAAGACAGGCCTGAAAGTAGACAACGGTACTGTGGTGATAAGCTAGTTCACATTCGCATAACAGGCAGCAGGCGGCAAAACCTGACTTTGCCCCTTTGAAATCACAACCATTGTTCCATAAACTGCATCGACATCCACAAGAGATCGATTCGCAGTGAACAACCCCCTTAGTGACGTCAATATTGTCGCAGAAAGAGTATTAATAACACCAAAAGAGCTGCATCAATCGGTGCCCTGCCCTGAATCTGTTACCACTTTTATTCAGCAATCACGCGCAACTGTCGAGCGAATCCTGAGTAGAAAAGACCCGCGGCTGCTGGTTGTTGCCGGGCCATGCTCGATTCACGATATTGATGCCGCACTGGAATACGCACGGCTGCTGAAAGAACAGCACGACAAACACAGTGATTCGCTTTTTATTGTTATGCGAGTTTACTTTGAAAAGCCGCGTACCACTGTCGGCTGGAAGGGCTTTATCAATGATCCGGATCTGAATGACTCGTTTGATATTGAAAATGGCATGCACAGAGCACGGGAATTACTGGTAGCACTTGCAGAGATGGGTATTCCCGCAGGTACCGAAGCGCTGGATCCCATCAACCCACAATATTTATCCGATCTCTTTACCTGGACTGCTATCGGTGCGCGAACATCTGAATCACAAACGCATCGCGAAATGTCCAGCGGCTTGTCTACTCCGGTCGGGTTTAAAAACGGCACCGATGGCAGTCTCGATATCGCCATCAACGCGATGAAATCTGCGTCTTCCCCACACCGGTTTTTAGGTATCAACGTTGACGGGCAGGTCACCCAACTGACCACCAGCGGCAACAAGTTTGGCCATGTGATCTTACGCGGCGGCTCTGAACCGAACTACGATTCAGTCAGCGTCGCCATGGCAGAAAAAGCACTGTCAGAGGCCAAACTCAATCCGAATCTCATCGTCGACTGCAGTCACGCCAACTCACATAAAGACCATACCTTACAACCATTGGTGGCTGACAATGTCGCCAAGCAGATCGTGGAGGGCAACCAATCAATTATCGGCCTGATGCTTGAGAGCCATTTGCACGACGGCAACCAGAAGCTTGGCAAAGACGCTACAAAACTGGAGTACGGAGTATCGATCACTGACGCTTGCATTAACTGGGATACAACCGCTACCTTACTGACAAACCTCGCTGATCAATTGGCCGAGCCACTTAACGCAAGACACAAAGCGCATAACTCATGAGTCGCTCTAATCAGGACAACTATTTCAACGACTACATCCGTGCAAGGGTTCGCACCATTCCCGATTGGCCGGCAGAAGGCGTGCAGTTCAGGGACATCACACCACTGCTGCAAAACCCGGCCACATTCAGACGACTCGTTGATTGCTTTGTACACCGCTACTACGAGAAAGACTTCGACGTGCTGGCTTGCATTGACGCACGGGGTTTTATCATCGGCGGCGCCCTCGCCTACGAGCTGAGCACAAGCCTTGTGCCAGTACGAAAGCGCGGTAAACTGCCGTTTGAAACGGTCAGTGAATCTTACGAACTGGAATACGGCACAGCTGAAGTAGAACTGCATAAAGACGCCATCAACAAGGGCGATAAGGTTCTGTTGCTCGATGACCTTATTGCCACTGGCGGCACCATGCTGGCTGCAAGCTCATTAATCACCAGACTCGGCGGCGAAATCATTGAAGCCGCCGCCATCATTGATCTACCCGATCTGGGCGGCTCAAAAAAGCTGCATGATGCAGGTTTTGAAGTTTTCAGCATCTGCGAATTTGAGGGCGAATAAAACGCTATGAACAGAACAGAAAACTTCTTTGTATCGTGGGAAGAGCTACACAGAGACACCAGAGAGTTGTCCAGACAACTGTTACCTGCGAACCAATGGAAAGGCGCTATAGCTATCACACGTGGCGGCATGGTACCGGCTGCCATCATAACCCGCGAGCTGAACATACGTTTGCTCGACACTATCTGCATTAAAACCTATGACAAACAAGACATGGGTGAAGCAGAAATAATCAAAACGGTAGACCCTCGGTTTGGCGACGGAGAAGGATACTTGCTAATTGATGATCTGGTAGACACCGGCACCACAGCAAGAGCCGTTAAAGCACTGGTACCCAAGGCAAGATTTGTAACTGTGTATGCAAAGCCTGAAGGGCGCGCAGAAGTTGACGACTTCATCAAAGAAGTACCACAGGATACCTGGATCAATTTCCCGTGGGATATGGAGCTTAACTATTCAAGCCCGTTGGTAGATCGCTCCTCGGAAAAATTACAATAGGAGAGATCACAATAAAGAAGCGAACGCGATTAGCGTGATAACTAAACACACCAGCGCACAACATAGACTGAAAATCTAAGCCATAAACACCCTGATCAAAACGAACACAAACATACCGCAAACAATGGTCAGTAAAAGATGACGCGTTTTCCACGCTACTGCCATAGCTGTAAGGCTTGCAACCAGATAGGGGTTGTAGAAAGACAGGTTCCAGTCACCGTCACTACCGATCAGCACAATAGGCGCTGATAAAGCACTCAGAACCACTACTGGCACAAACTTCAGCGCGCGCTCAATATAGGCAGGTAATTGGATCTTGCCAACCAGGGCAAGTACCGGGTAGCGCACCCCGAAGGTTACCAACATCATAAAAAATATCAGCGCAAAGTCTTTCATGTTGTACTCGATCTATTGAATTGCTCCGATAGACAACCGGATGCGACACCTATAACCGATGCCACAATCAGACCCAGGTTATGTGGTAGTTCACGCGCTATAAGAGATACCGCAATCGCAACCACTGCCGCCAACAGCATCGGCCAGCGATCAATCATCGGTACGACAATACCAATGAAAGTTACAACCATCGCAAACTCAAGCCCCCATTCAGAGAGGCCTTGCAGGTTATTACCCGCAAAGATGCCAACAACGGTGCATAACTGCCAATTGCAGTACATAAATAGCGCCGAGCCAAAGTAGTACCACTGGCGATGCTCAGTACCCTCTGATTCATTAAATTTTTTGATCACCACCGCATAGGTTTCATCGGTCAACATAAAACCCAATGGCAGCAACCACTTTTGCGGCAGGCCTTTCATAAAAGATCCCAATGAAGCGGCATAGAGTGCGTGGCGTAAATTAACCATGAAAGTAGTCAGCACAATAACCACCACACCCACGCCCTGCCCGACAAGAGTGGCTGCTACAAATTGACTGGAGCCGGCAAATACAAACAGGGACATGGCCATGGTGGTCCACACAGATAACCCCGCTGTAATAGCCAGCGCACCAAACAGGATACCAAATGGAATAGCACCGACGATCATCGGCAGTGTGTCGCGGGCACCGTGCAGAAAAGCGATTTTTCGAGAACCAGCCATACACACTTATATCGTGGAAGAGGGGCGTAGCATAAGTGATTTTTAAGCCAACCACCCGCTGAGTTTGATTGTTATCTTGTTCCTGCACGTCACTTGCATCCGGAGTCACCCCTCCTCCAGTCGCCCAGGTTAAGTTACTGCTAATATACCGGCTTTAACTCGCTCCGGACCTCACCATGTTACGGTTTTTTCTCGGCCTGATCCTGGCTCAAGTGTTAATCGCCCTTCTCGTGCGCTTCAGCCCGTTAAACGATCCGCTGGAAAACACAATGCTGTTCGGTTTTGTCATCCTGCTGCTATCGGTGGTCACCACCTTATGGTTCGGCACTGTGGCCCGACACATGGCCGATCAACGTATCGCAAACCTTAAACAACAGTTTGCCAGCGAACGCGAGAAGTTCAATGTGTCCGCCGAACGCGCACAAAAGAAACTACTGAAAAAAACCCAAAAAGAAATCGCCACGGAACGACGCAAGCAGAGCACCAAAGCCAATCTGAAGATTGGCGGTGCGGTGGCAGTTGCGGCGGGCTTTGGGGTTGTGATGCTTGTATCCCAGTTTTTTACCCTCGGTCTGCTGACACTCACCACTGCCGGCGGTGCAATGGGTGGATACCTGGCTCGATCACGGCGAGATCAACTGCCGGATTCGGATTACAAGATGATTGAAGGAGTCGAGATTGTAGATCAGGAACCGGAGCTGTTGACAGATGAAAGTGCAGCGCTCAACGACAAAGATGCCGCCGATGCAGAGATCATCGATGAATCGCCAGACACTACATCCCGCAGCTGATCAATTGTCTAAGCCAGGAGATACCCTCAGGGTAGTGCTCGAGATCAAGTACAAACTCCTGACCGCGTGCGACCGATTTAAGCAACGTATATTGATCTTCGCGTTGCCATCTTTTCAAATCGTTGTGGTAGCTCAATGTACTCTCACGACCCTGCGGGTGCATCCAAAGCGGCAACTGCCAGTGTGACCTGCTGCTTCCGTCCTGAGTCAGGCACAATTCCGGACGATAGCGCTTGAATACTCCTGCACCTGGTGCCACAGGACTACCGTCTAACATCAGTTGCGATCCGGCACGATAAATCACATTACTGCCACTGAACTCTGCCAGACAATGCGGGTGATAGAGCATCCATCCGGGCTTACCGGATCGCGTAAGCTCTTCCACTGTATGTACCGATTGCACCTGCATCCACCCGTAAATAACATGTTGATCCGGTGTGCCGGCTACATATCGCCATCGTCGACGATAACTTTCCACCTGCCGAAACCAACCAAAAAACAAAAATATATCGCCTTCACCAACAGCATGACTTTGTAAGTGACTTTGCGCAGCACCACACTGACCAAAAAGCGATTGCCATCCGCGAGGCCTGGGTAAGCTTTGGCGATCGAGATCAGGATCAACATGTACACGACTGGCACCGGTGAGTTTGCCCTTGCTTAAATCCGACACCAGTTTAGAAAAGCGTCCGGCATTGGGCACCGGTGTTTCAATATCCCTGTAACGCACGCTCGAGCGCGGATCAGGTATTGGAATCGACAACAGAGTTCGATCAGGAAAAACGGGGCTGGCAAAGCCTCCCGAGCTGCTATCAACCCCTTTGCGCGAGAGAATAAGCTTCATTTAAGTTTTCGGGTACTGGCTCTTACTTGCTCCCAGTCAACACTATCGGTTGCGCGCCAGAGATACCAGGCAGCAACCGTCCGGTACGGTTGCCATGCCAGAGAGAGCGCTAGAAATTCTTTCACCTCTGGCATTTCATCCAGGTTGTAGGCAAACATGTAACCTTTGCGTACCCCGAGATCAGAGGCGGGAAACACATCGGTGCGACCGAGATTAAATATCATCAGCATCTCAACACTCCATGCGCCTATACCGCGAACCGTGGTGAGAATGCGAACCAGCTCCTTATCTGTCAAGGTTTCAAGGGTCTCATCATCCGGAATTTCACCGCTACCGAACTTATCTGACAAATCGATCAATGACGCCACCTTGGCGCGAGAGAAACCGAGATCCCGCAATCGTTCATCGCCAAGCTTGATTATTTTGTCTGGCCGCACATCCGACTGACACGCAGCCTCCAGGCGTCCATGAATGGCACTGGCAGCTTTGGTTGAAATCATCTGATAGGCTATCGCCCGCACCAGCGACTGAAAGATACTCATGTGAGCCTCACTGCGAACTGCGGTCGGCCCGACTTCGCGAATGAGTGCAGCCATAGTCTTGTCAGATTTGCGCAAGAATTTTTTCGCCTCAGACAATTGACAGTGATCTTTGTCCACCACCATAGTTTCCTCAGGGCTGGTTGAATTGGGCCGGTAAAAGTTCGCTCGACGACAGATTGTAGCCTGTCCCGATGCTATTCATCAGTAACTCCGATTCAATTCGGGTTAATATCTGCACGATTCCAACACAGCGACCGACTCACGTGTCCAGCACTCCAACAGATAGGGTTTTCGCCACGCTGCGACAGCGCACCGAGCCGTTTGAATTTAATGATTCAGTCGCGAGCGTCTTTGATGACATGATTGAACGCTCCGTGCCAGGTTACCGAAGCATCGTCATGCAAACCGGCATGCTCGCCGCCAGGTTTTCGGTTCCTGGCACTGTCTGCTATGACCTCGGCAGCTCTCTCGGTGCCGCCTCCTTGTCTATGCGGCATGAGATCGCGCGCCACCATCAAAATGATGCTGCGAAAATCTCAGTTATCGCGATTGATAATTCAGAAGCCATGCTATCGAGAATGCAGGAAAGAATCGATCTTGACAGCAATCCCGTACCGCTCGCGACCGAACTAGCCGACATTTCCGACTACCGATTCAAAAAGCACAGTGTTGCTGTACTGAATTTTACATTGCAATTTATTCCACTAGAAGCCAGACCCGCACTTATTCAATCGATTGCCGATAACATGATCGAAGGGGGCGCACTGATACTTTCAGAGAAGATCGTATTCGAAGATCCACAACAACAAAAACTGTTAACTACCATGTACGAGAATTTTAAGCGCGCAAACGGTTACAGTGAGCTTGAGATAAGCCAAAAACGAGACGCACTGGAAAACATACTAATACCGGAAACCTTAAGCACTCATAAAGACAGACTACTTAACAGCGGATTCAAAAGCGTAGAAGTATGGTTTCAGTGCTTTAGTTTTGCCTCTCTGGTAGCAATACGTTGAAAACCCTGAACTACGATTACTTTTTCCATGCGGACCACGACCCTGCACTGACTAACTGGCTGTGGGCACTTACCGATCAGATAGATCAGCAGTCCGCACCCGCGCGTCACGGACACCTTCCGAAATGGCTTGATGCACTGCACTCACTGCCTGAGCGCCAAAGCACTATTGCAAACAATTTAACCACCGACATCATAGAAGCCGGTAACGATAACACTCAAGATAAACAAGCAATAAGGGACGCCTTGCTGACATTGTCTCCATGGCGCAAAGGCCCGTTTAAAGTAGATAGTATTTTCATCAACAGTGAGTGGCGATCCAATCTTAAGTGGAATCGTATTGCCGATAGATCACACCACTCAAGAACCGCACAGTACTGGATGTAGGATGTGGTAACGGATACTACGGTTACAGGATGCTGGGAGATGGCGCTCGAACTGTTGTCGGTGTTGATCCAGGTGAGCTTTTTTGTACACAGTTTTTAGCCATCAATCATTTCTTTAAAGAATCACAACTGGCAGTGCTGCCACTGACAGGTGAGATGATCTTCGAGAAGCCCTACCCGTTTGATAGCGTTTTTTCCATGGGTGTTCTGAGCCACAGGCGAGAACCGGAAGAACATCTGGCAGGCCTTTACTCCTGCGTTCGTAGCGGTGGAGAACTTATTCTTGAAACTCTGGTGATTGACGTGCCAGACAAAGAACTGCTAATCCCTGAAGACCGATACGCAAACATGCGCAACATCTGGAAACTACCGAGCATACCGGCACTGATCGAGATGGTGCAGCAGGCGGGGTTCATCAATCCACGCTGTGTCGATGTTTGCCGGACAACTGCAGAAGAGCAACGCCCGACCGAGTGGATGTCAGCCCACTCACTACAGCAAGGCCTCAACCCGGATAACCCGTCCGAGACCGTTGAAGGGTATCCGGCACCTACCCGAGCTGTTGTGATTGCTGAAAGACCCTGATCTGCGCCTCATCCCACTCATCTCACGCGAGCAGCATCGCTTCAGGTGCGGCTTGATGCCAAACAGACCAAGCACTCAACTCATTGATAAATATACATAAATCATCATTTAGTCGTCAGGCTGCCAGGAAACGGCATAAAACTTGGCGGTAAAGTTTCGATAGGCTGCAAATAGCTCTACAGGTATGTAATAATGCGCGGCCGTTCGGGGGAGACAGTGCCCGCTCTACTCACAAAGTAGTGGGGACCTGACTATAATCCGCAACCAGCTTCAAGCTATTGAAATACGCTATGAGCATATTATCCAGAATCGAAGACCCGGCCGACAGTTTTTGTGTAAGTTCCGGTGGATAATCACGCAACTTCCGGAACCCGGAGCCTAACGTGACCCAGGATATGGATTTCACTAACAACAGCGGCGCTTTCCGAAGCGGACCAGAGTGGGCCTCAGATGATGGCTCGCCTGTCGCCAATGCAACCCGCCGCATTGTTAATGATCAGGAGTTCGTCTTCTACGA
>CAZQKJ010000046.1:13731-15622 GCA_964593315.1 uncultured Granulosicoccaceae bacterium | reverse complement strand
GTTAAGGGACTGGTTAACCTCTTTGGAATCGAGTCACCCGGTCTGACTGCCTGCCTCGCGATAGCCAGTTTAGTTGCATCACAGCTGTAGCTTGCCATCACACCAACGGACTATCGCAACGAAGCGGTCAGTTGCTAAGGAAAAACCAATCAGCTGCGTCATCAAGCTGTCTAACATTTACCCAAAGGCCATCCAGCACGAGGCCGGAGCCACCAATGACAATACCCTTCACCTCGCTGATCAACAGCCTGCCTGCCATTACCCCTTTTGTCGGACCGGAAACGCTGGAGCGACAACATGGCCAGAAATTCAAAGCACGGATCGGCGCCAATGAAAGCGCGTTTGGCCTGTCACCCCTTGCGGCGACCGCCATGCAAACCGCCATAGCAGAAAGTCACTGGTACGCAGATCCCGAGAGCTTTGAACTGAGAGAGGCACTCGCAGAAAAACACAAGGTTCATATCGACGAAATTTGTGTAGATGCGGGCATCGACTCGCTGCTCGGACTGACAGTCCGCATGCTGGCAGGGCCTGAAGAAACGGTAGTCACCTCACTCGGTGCTTACCCAACCTTGAACTACCATGTCGCAGGCTTTGGCGCGCAACTCGTCACGGTACCCTACAGCCAATACCGTGAAGATCCGGTAGCACTCATTGCAGCTGCCAAAGAACACTCGGCAAACCTTGTTTA
Source organism: uncultured Granulosicoccaceae bacterium (assembly GCA_964593315.1). Classification (GTDB taxonomy): domain Bacteria; phylum Pseudomonadota; class Gammaproteobacteria; order Granulosicoccales; family Granulosicoccaceae. The sequence goes on along the minus strand of CAZQKJ010000046.1, from coordinate 14,931 downwards.
TCTATCCAACCCTGACAACCCGATGGGCACATGGCATGATGCCGAAACCGTGGCGCAAATGATCGCGTCAGTGCCAAAGCAATGTGTGATGGCGCTGGATGAGGCCTATATTGATTTTGCCGATGACAACCTGGCCCCGCCAATTGATACCAGCAACCGCAATGTCATCCGTTTCCGTACTTTTTCAAAAGCCTACGGCATGGCAGGTCAGCGGATCGGCTATGCGATTGCGCATAGAGATTTAATCACTGGGTTTAACAAGATCCGCAATCACTTTGGTATCAATCGTATCGCACAGATAGGGGCGCTCGCCTCTTTGCAAGATAAGGATTTTTTACCACAAGTGCGCAAGTCAGTTGCTGATGCACGCACGCAGGTAACAACATTCGCAGCACAACACGGCTTTGACTCTTTACCATCCAACACAAACTTTGTCGCAGTCGATATGGGCAACAAGGAAGCTGCCACTGCAATGATTACAGAACTTGGCAAACGCAAAGTCTTTATGCGGATGCCAGGGGTTGAACCGTTAAATAGATTTATTCGCGTCGGCCTTGGCAACAACAGCGAGTTTAAAGTTTTTAAAGATGCTTTTATTGATGTTGTCAAGTGAATTTAGTTTTTTTAGCCGTAAAAAACTAAACTAATTTAGTTGGTTTTATACCAAAAATTACAAATAACCTTAAACACAAGCTATTGCCCTTAAACAGGACAAATAGTTATATAAATTGTGATATGTTTTCCGCCTGCTAACGGATAGCACACCACAGCTTCCGTGATAAATATATAACTGAGAGGCAGCTGTGATCAGATTTTTTTCCGTGTCTTTGTGTACCTTCGCGTTACTAAACACAAGCCCTTTTATCCATCAAGCTTCTGCTCAGGAAGTTTGCGTGGTCAAAGGAAGCACTTTAAGTCAGGCACGCAGCAACTACGCAGATCAATGCAGCGTCAGTCGCGTGGACTGCGACCCTTTCAATGGTGAATGGTTTTGCGCGAGCTTCCGCATCAATTCATCGACTCCTCCCGCGTTGACTGTCTTTGATTCACCCTCTGCGCCAGCTGTGCCGTCCGCGCCTGTCGTCACTGAACCGGTGATCACGCAACCCGCGCCAGTTGTCAGCCAACCCGCGCCAGTTGTTGTCAGCCCACCGCAACCGGCACCAGTCCCCGAGCCACAGCCAGTCGCGCAGCCAGTCG
>CAZQKJ010000046.1:0-13631 GCA_964593315.1 uncultured Granulosicoccaceae bacterium | reverse complement strand
AGCCCACCGCAACCGGCACCAGTCCCCGAGCCACAGCCAGTCGCGCAGCCAGTCGCACAGCCAGTCGTACAACCAGCCCCACAACCCGTAGCGCAATCACCTGCTCCGGTACCCGATTGTGCTCGCGCATCATCTGACTCAGACGGGGACGGATTCGGTTTTGAAAATAATGCCACCTGTTTGGTTACCGATGCATCGGCCCCGCTACCAGCACCCATCGCTCCGACACCCGCTGTTGTCGCCAGTCCACCCGCGCCCAGACCACATTGCGTGAGCGATGCATCTGATTCTGATGGAGACGGCTTTGGCTTTGAGAATAACGCTACCTGTCTTGTGACTGCGGAGTCTACACCCACTATTGTCACGCCCCAGACTTCGCCAACCAACCAGACACTGCCGGCAACCAAAACCTCAGCTGATATTACCGATCTCATTTTGGTGACCGGCCAATCCAACGCGCTCGGCGCAGGCACCGCTTTCGATCCGGCACTTGATGCACCGCATGAGCGGGTATTTGCCTTCACAAATGACGGCTGGCGAGTAGCGAACCTGCACCAGATATGGGATCTGAACTGGCACCCGAGAAATCACCCGAACACTGATCCTTCAAACAACTTCGGCTTTCACTTTGCAAAACGAGTCGCCGAGGAAGACAGCAGTCGCGTGATCGGTTTTATACTCTCTACCGCGCCCGGTGCGGCAATTAGTCACTGGAATCCGAATGGTGCTTTTTACGCTCAGGTACAAAACAAAGTACTGGATGCCATCAATCAATTGCCACACAAGAATTCTCTGGACGGCATTCTTTGGCACCAGGGAGAAACAGACGGTCGCGACGAGCAGTCCTACACTGACGCACTGTACGGATTGATCAATCACTATCGCAACGAGCCGTGGGTCGAGGCAAATGCTCCTTTCATCTGTGGTGAAACCAAAATTCAATCCGTCAACAACCGGCTGAATGGCCTCAATCGTGACTCTGATCCCACTACAGCCTGCGTAGCTGGTATGAATCTCACTGACCTCGGCGACAATCGCCACTTTGACGCAATCGCCCTGAGAACTTTGGGCGCCCGTTATGCCGAGGCTTATCTGCAGATAAGCCCTTAATGTTTAGGCCGCGCAGTTTGTGTACCCCGTAGTAATTGGACCCGGTGTTAATGGACGCCGGAGTTAATAGACAGTACAGCACTGCAAAAAAACAATCAGTAACCCACTAGCGACAGGCACGCGGTTAGGCACGCGGTTGTGATGAACGGCAGGCATTAGACGCCCGCTCCAATGCTCGCACTGGAACAATAGCCACCAGATAGACCAGCCAGCGCAATCAAATGTGGTAGAGTCCACGGGTTTAGCACCCGCGCGCTGCAACACACTCAATCTATGTCCACGGTTCTCGAATACCCCGAACAGTCCAACGCCCATTGGGGACGCCTCTACGGCGCAGCACCTGCCCTCGCAATAGCCGAGAAAGTCCAGAATTCAAAGCAACTGACACTGGTAGTGACTCCCGGCAGTGCGGAGGCATTTAATCTCGAGGATGCACTGCGGTTTTTCGCAAAAGACCTTTCGATCCTGAGTTTTCCCGACTGGGAAACTCTGCCCTACGATCTGTTTTCACCTCATCAGGATATCGTATCGCAGCGATTGAAAACGCTTTATCAGTTGCCCAATCTGACGCACGGAGTACTGGTATTGCCGGTGTCCACACTCATGCAACGTTTGTGTCCACCCTCGTATATTGACAGGCAAGCCTTAATCATTAACGCCGGTGATGAATTGCCAATGGATGACTTTCGCACCCGGCTGATAAACGCAGGCTACAGAAATGTCAGTGAGGTCAACGAGCATGGCGAGTTTGCGGTTCGAGGATCGCTGTTTGATTTATTCCCTATGGCATCAGACAAGCCTTTCCGGATCGATCTTCTGGACGATGAAATTGAATCCATCTTCCAGTTTGACCCAGGCAACCAGATCGCCGATGTATCCAATAAAATCGATCGAATAGAACTGCTGCCAGCGCGTGAGTTTCCGATGGACGAGGCGGCCATTACTCGCTTTAGACAACGCTTTCGTGAACATTTTGACTCTAGCCGTGAGAGCCCGGTCTATCGTGATGTCAGCAGTGGCATCGTACCGTCCGGATGCGAATACTACATGCCGCTGTTTCTTGAAGAGATGGTTACTATCTTCGACTACCTGAATAGCAATGCCTCAGTGATACAAGTGGGAGACTGCGCCAATGCCATGCAGGAGTTTACCGACCAGCTACACGAGCGCCACGAACAGAGACGTTACGATATCGAACGCCCGGTACTGGCGCCCAATGAACTCTACATAGATGCCGCAGAAGTAAATAAAAGAATCAAAACTCTGTCGCGCATTAACATTAGCTCAGCGGAACTACCCGAATCTAAAAGTAACTATAACTTTAACACCCGTGCGCCTGGCAAGTTTCCACTAACCGTACGCCTTGAAAACCCTATCGGCTTATTGCAAAAATTTCTGGATGATTTTTCCGGTCGAGTACTGTTTGTTGCAGAGTCAGCCGGACGCCGCGAGGCCTACATGGAAATGCTGATCAGCAACCATGTACCGGTAACCAGTGTTAATAGCTGGTCAGAGTTCTTAAACCATGAACGCCAGTACTGTATCTGTGCGGCACCGCTCGATGAAGGCCTGGTCGCACCCGCAGCCAGAACAAACGGCATTGCTGTGGTGTGTCAGGCGCAGGTATCCGGATCCAGTACAGAGCAATCCAGACGACGCCGCAAGCGCGCCACACGCGATAGCGATGCCGTCATAGCCAACCTTGCAGATCTTACCATCGGCGCACCGGTAGTACACATTGATCATGGCGTCGGTCGGTATATCGGCCTGGTTACACTGGATATCGGAGCGGCCAATACAGAGTACCTGGCTCTCGGCTATGCCAAAGAAGACAAACTCTATGTACCCGTCTCATCTTTGCATTTAATCAGTCGATACACTGGAGCATCTGAAGAGTCTGCACCTTTGCACAGACTCGGAGGCGAGCAATGGCAAAAAGTAAAACGCAAGGCTGCACAAAAAGCGCATGATGTGGCAGCGGAACTACTTGAAATTCACGCACGTCGCGCCGCCAAAACCGGCTTTGCCTATAAAGAAGAAACCAACAACTACGCAGTCTTTGCAGAAACTTTTCCGTTTGAGGAAACACCCGATCAGGAACGCGCCATAGATGATGTTGTAAAAGACATGCGTTCGGCTTCACCGATGGATCGAGTTATCTGCGGCGATGTTGGCTTCGGTAAAACAGAAGTTTCCATGCGTGCGGCCTTTGTAGCCGTAGATGGCGGCAAACAAGTTGCGATTCTGGTGCCTACCACCCTGCTCGCACATCAGCACCACCAAAACTTCCTCGACCGCTTTGCCGACTGGCCAGTACAAATAGAATGCTTGTCCAGATTCCGCACTAACAAAGAACAAACAGAAGTACTCGCCAAACTAAAAACCGGTGCGGTTGATATTGTTATCGGCACACACAAACTCCTGCAGAAAAGTGTCGGATACAAAAACCTTGGTCTGGTGATAATTGATGAAGAACATCGCTTTGGGGTGCGGCATAAAGAACACATGAAAAAGCTCCGCGCCGAGGTAGATATACTGACACTCACCGCTACCCCGATACCAAGAACTCTGAATATGGGGCTTTCAGGATTGCGCGACTTGTCGATCATAGCTTCTCCACCGCCCAATCGGCACCCGATAAAAACCTTTGTCGGCGAATGGTCTGACACACAAATAAAAGAAGCCGTTCAGCGCGAGCTGGCACGCGGCGGGCAGGTCTATTTTTTACACAACGAAGTAAAATCAATAGAGCGCATCGAACGCCAGCTAACGGAGATTATCCCGCAGGCCACAACCCGGGTCGCACATGGACAGATGGGTGAAAGAGAGCTCGAGACCGTGATGTTCGATTTCTACCACCAGCGCTTCAACGTATTGCTGTGCACAACGATTGTCGAAAGCGGCATAGACGTACCGACTGCAAACACCATTATTATCAATCGTGCTGATAAACTCGGGCTTGCGCAGTTACACCAATTGCGCGGTCGCGTCGGGCGATCTCACCACAGGGCCTATGCCTATTTGCTGGCACCACCAAAAAAGTCCATGACCAAGGATGCCCAGAAAAGACTGACAGCACTTGAGTCACTTGAAGAGCTGGGTGTCGGCTTTACACTCGCCACCCACGATCTTGAGATTCGCGGTGCCGGTGAGCTATTGGGTGACGAACAAAGCGGTCAAATTCAGGAGATTGGATTTACCCTGTACACCCAATTGCTGGAGCGTGCAGTCGATGCGCTCAAGTCCGGAAAACTGCCGGACATTGAAACACCTCTGGCACAATCCACCGAGGTTGAACTGGGAATCCCTGCACTATTACCCTCAGACTATGTACAAGACGTGCATACCCGTTTAATACTGTATAAACGAATTGCCAGTGCGAAAGAAAACGAAGCGCTGGATGAACTCAAAGTAGAATTCATTAATCGTTTCGGGTTGTTACCGACACCTGCAAACTCTCTTTTTCGAGCAACGGAATTTAAGCTGCAGTGTGAAAAACTGGGAGTGAAAAAACTTGAAGCTGGCGCCAACGGTGGAAGATTCCTGTTTGACAAGAATCCAAAAATTGATCCGGGAAAACTGATCGATCTGATTCAAAAGTCTCCACAGGAGTTTAAGTTTGACGGGCAGGATACTTTCAAGTTTATGTACCAATTAGACGAACCGGAAGCGCGCATAGAATACATAGCAGGCTTGCTCGCCACTTTTCAGTAACTCTAGTTGTGCGATACTGCACCACAAACAGTAAATCCATAGGAACCGCTTACAGGAACCATATGACTACCAGACTCGGCAGGTTAAAACGGATACTATACCCGTGCGTATTATTTTCAGTATTTTTAGCACCGGCATCCCACGCTATTGACTATGATGTAGAGATTATTATTTTCGAGCATGTTCGCGATACCAGCGTCGGCAGTAGTGACACACTGTTATTCCCCGTGTTACGCAATGTAGAAAGAATACCCGATGGCGCCATCGCAGGTGAGCCGGTACAGCCTGTCGGTGAACTACGATTGCAAACAGAAGCCGCGAAAATCAGATCATCCAACAATCATCGGCTGCTGTACCACGGTGGCTGGCGCCAGGGTGAGGTTGATGAAGAAAGTGCACCGTTTATGGCAGTCGCATTGGGCGGGCAGTTTGACCTGCTGACTGAACAGGCAGAAGAAGACAGTCTGTATCTGCGTGGTTACCGAACTCCACCAGTAGACACACCGCTTGCGCTTAACCCACGGCGTTCGACCAGACTTTTCGGCGGTATTAAAGTCTGGGTTGGCCGTTTCCTGCATTTTGAAACCCGGCTCGCCTATACACCGGCAAACTCTGATAGCTCGTTCGCGTTTGAATCAGACCGGCGTCTGCGCAGTCGACAACTACATTATATTGATCATCCGCGAGTCGGCATTATCACCAAGATTTTTCCAGTCGACGATACAGCACCTAACTAGTGTCTATCCAGAAACAGCGCTACTGTGTCGGCTCACGAGACGCGAACTTTCTCCGACTACTTGTAGCTACTTATGAATAACTAAGCGCCCACATGTAGTAGAAGAAATTTCAGGCTCGTGAGTCAACCTCGCTACGCCCTGTTTCTGGATGGGCACTAATTAGCACTTTCCGGTAACTGCCTGGAGTTTGCGTTACGTACTTCTGCTGCAGCCTTTATCTCACACAACGAACTGACTGACTCTCAACGACAACCAAGGCAATGACATGATAAAAAAAGGCATTAAAACACTGGTCGCTGAAGCGGAAGCAGAAATAGAAACACTCTCCTGTGAAGATGCGCTGGCACTTGCCAACGATGAAAATACTGTGTTCGTCGATATAAGAGATATCAGAGAGCTTTATAAAGAAGGCAGAATTACCGGATCATTACACGCACCACGCGGAATGCTGGAGTTCTGGGTTGACCCGGACAGTCCCTATCACCGCGAAGTCTTTGCTTCAGGAAAAAAGCTGGTGCTGCACTGCGCTATAGGCTGGCGCTCTGCCCTTGCCACTAAAACACTGCAAGACATGGGACTTGAAAATGTCTGCCACATTGGTGGCGGATACAACGAGTGGAAAGAACAAAACGGACCCACCGAAGCGGTTGAGAAAAAATAATAGACCAGGTTAACCTGGTCTGTTGATAAGCAGTGCACCACGCCAGACCGTCCGCCGTTGAAAGCACTCTCTACTTGCCTGCGATAACAACGCACAAGATAAAAATAACAGTGAGTATTTTCATTCCAGATACTCCGGCGCCAGCACCTGCCTGACCACCCTCCCTGAGGACCAGTGTTCAACCGTTTTGCAGTCTGTCCAGCCATACGCTGGCTGAACCATATTACCGCTGACACCACAGCGGCTAACTTGTAAAAATTTGCGTCTGAGAATTCAGATTGCATTCAGAGCGAGCCCCTACACTCGAAGCCTCATTAGATAAAAACACAGGACCTCGAGGGAAACGCAATGGATAAGAAAACACTGTTTTTAATTGGCTCTACATTACTGGCAACTCTCACAGCTGGAAACACCTACGCCGATAAGCGAAACTACTTTATCGACTATGCGAGGGTGGTTTATGTAGAACCAATTTATAAATTTGTCACTATTCACAAGCCACATCGTGAATGCGAATTGGTGATTCGTGGCAACCGTCAGGCACGCTCAGATCGCGGCAGACACAACAACGGGCCGGTATTCACAAGCGGTGTTATCAGAGGTTCGATCGGGCAACAGGTCACTCGCAACCAGATCCGCCCGCAAAGGCAGAATAGAAACAGCAGCTACCAGCACCTGCGCAATTCGAACTCAGGTCACAATAACCACAATAACAACCGCGGCCGCAACCACAATAACCGTCGCGTCGAACGCTGCACAACCACGACAGTTGCCCACAAAGAACGGCGTCTGGACGGCTATAACGTGACCTACCACTACAATGGCCACACGTTTTACACCCGCACCAACAACGATCCCGGACGTCGCATTCAGATCAGAGTGCAAATTAAACCTCATTAGTTGCCTCAGTTGGCCGTTAACCTGCCGGTCAGCCATATCAGGTATCATACTGGTATAGCTCAGTGAACGTACTGACAGTGATGTTAATGCCGGCTCGCGAATGCGCCGGCCCAGTGAGGCCGCTTGTGAAGAATCCAACAAAATTACGCGCTTTATGCTGCATGCTCGGCGCAACAATGATCATCAGCACAAGCGCGGCCGCCGACTGCAAGACGCTCGATTCTCAACAGAGCGTCGCCGCACTGCAAGCCCAGCACGAAGGCAGCAAAGTGCTGAAAGTCGAAAAAGCCGCCGATGCCCAGGGCTGCGACCAGCTTCTGGTCAAAATTCTCATCGACGGCACAGTCCAGGTCATCACTATCCCTAACAGCACAGGAGCCTGACAATGCGCGTTCTTATCATTGAAGATGAAGAAACACTGCGTCAGCAAATTTGCGACAAATTCAAAGAAGACGGCTTTGCCATTGATTCCGCGGGTGATGGAGAGGAAGGTTTATACCTCGCTCGCGAAATGCCTGTGGATGTTGCCGTTATCGATCTCGGCTTACCCGGCATTGACGGCATGGAGATCATCCGCAAAGTAAGGGAAGAAGGCCACCTCTACCCTATTCTTATTCTGACTGCCCGCGATCGATGGCAAGACAGAGTGGAAGGGCTTGAAGCTGGCGCTGACGATTATCTCGGTAAGCCATTTCACCTTGAAGAATTACAGGCACGTGTCAGAGCACTGTTACGGCGGGTAGGCGGTTGGGCACATCCGTTACTGGAATTCGATGGTCTGCGCATTGAGACTCGCGAACAACAGGTGACGGTTGGTGGCAATGCCGTGACCCTGACTGCCTATGAATACAAAGTACTCGAATACCTGGCTATAAAAGGCGGTGAAGTCATTTCAAAACCAGCCTTACTCGATCACTTGTATGAAGAAAATACCGAACGCGATACCAATGTACTGGAAGTGTTTGTGCGACGCCTGCGCCGCAAGCTTGATCCGGAAGGCACATTGAATCCGATAGAAACCCTGCGCGGTCGTGGTTACCGCTTTGCCCTGGAGCGCATCAACCAGACTGACGCATGAATTCTATTTCCGTCCGGCTGCTGCTCGCTGCAGCCTTGTTAATGGCGGTATTCATTGGCGTCACCGCAATCGCCATCCAGCATGCAGTGGATCAGCGTGCCCAACAGGCTCAGCAACAGCAGATGCAGGGCCAGATCTACGCAATACTTGGCATCACCGAAATAGACGATAACGGCATGATTGTTATCCGTGCCTCTGAATTACCCAACGGACTGATGCGTCAGCCCTCCTCAGGTATCTATGCTGAAGTTCGCGACACCGAAGAACAGCAAGTCTGGCGATCCCCTTCTCTGCCCTCACTGATAAAAAGCAGTACTGACGGCGCGATCGGTCAATGGATGTTCACTAAAGAGCGAGATGAACAACTTGGTCCCTTGTTTATCTTACGCTTTGCGGTTGAATGGCTACTGCCTTCAGGCACTACCACGGCCTATCAATTTGTTGTAGCCGACTCAAGCAACAACTACGAGTTACAGAAGAAAGAATTCAATACCAATCTATGGATCGCAATGCTGACTATGGGTGGGCTGCTTTTACTCTCAATGGCGATGGTACTTACCTGGGGCCTCAGCCCCATACGTCGGGTATCACGACAATTAAACGAAATAGAAACCGGTAAGCGTGAGTCACTCCCGGTCGATGTACCAACAGAGCTGCGACCGCTGGCCAGTCGCATCAATATGCTGATAGCCAGTGAACGCGGACGCCAGACACGCTATCGACAAACACTTGATGACCTCGCCCATAGCTTAAAAACGCCCCTGAGCGTACTGAGAAATACCGGCAAAAATCTGCAAAGTGGCGAACGCGCCGGCACACTTGAATTCGGACGCCAGGCCGATCGCATGGAGCAGATTGTCAGCTATCACATCAAACGCGCAGATGCCGGAACAAAACGTCTGCTGACTGCCGCTGTGTCACCTGTCACTTCTGCCGACCGGATCATCCGATCACTGAGCAAGGTTTACTACGATAAAGATATTGAGTTTGAAAACTTAATATCAACCGACACTGTAGTTCGAGTTGAAGAGGCAGACCTGATGGAGTTATTCGGCAATCTGCTGGAAAACGCCTGCAAGTACGGTGCGACCCATATCTGCCTGAATAGCACCACCAGCGACGCAGGCGTAACTCTCACTATTGAGGACAATGGCCCCGGATTTCCGGAGGGAATGCATGATCGTCTTTTAAAAAGAGGCGCTCGCGCCGACACACAGGTTGAAGGTCAGGGTATCGGGCTTTCCATTAGTCGAGAGTTGATCGAAGGCTATGGAGGAACACTTGAGCTCTCAGACCAACCCACCGGTGGTGCGCGCGTGACGATTACTCTCCCGGTTGGCGAATAAGCAATCTCAAAAGCCCGCATTGCACCATTCGACTAAAAAAGTAAGCTAAACTGAACCCTGTCGTCACACAAACCTGTGCGCTAAAACGCTGCGCCTGAAACTAAATGGAAACTCTAATGAACGAAGCTGTCATCGTATCAACCGCTCGCACCCCGATTGGCCGTGCATTCAGAGGTTCACTCAATAACATTAAATCACCGACCATGATGGCGCATGCTATCAAGCATGCAGTCGAGCGATCATCTGTTGCAAAAGATGAAATAGATGACCTGATCATCGGCAGCGTTTTAACCGCGGGTACTGCGGGCATGAATGTCGCCCGCTTGTCCTCACTGGCAGCTGATCTGCCTGCAAGTGTTTCAGCCCAAACTGTAGACCGGCAATGTTCATCCGGCCTGATGTCTATAGCCATCGCTGCAAGACAGATTATGGTAGATGGCATGCAGGTGTGTGTCGCCGGCGGCCAGGACAACATCTCACAAGTACAAGCGCCCTATTTTGAATGGATCGCGAAAGAAACAGATCCGAACGTCGCGGCGATGTCAGAGCACGCCTACATGCCTATGCTGCAAACAGCAGAAGTGGTCGCCAAAAAATATAAAGTCAGTCGTGATGCACAGGACGAATACGCACTGGCATCACAAACCCGAACGGCTGCGGCACAAGAGGCAGGTTTGTTTGATGATGAAGTCGTAGCGATTTCGGCCACGCAAAAAATTGTTGATCGAGAAACAAAAGAAGAATCGTATAAAGAGGTCACCTTGGAAAAAGACGAAGGTAATCGCCCGCAAACTCAGCTTGAAAATCTGCAGAGTCTGAATGCTGTTATCGATGGCGGCACCGTGACCGCAGGTAATGCCAGTCAGTTGTCCGACGGTGCCTCAGCTTGCGTTGTAATGGAGTCAAAACTTGCACTTAAACGTAACCTGTCTCCACTTGGTATCTATCGAGGCATGGCTGTTGCCGGTTGTGAACCAGACGAGATGGGCATTGGCCCCATATACGCTATCCCCAAACTGCTCAAGCAACATGGATTGAAGATCAGTGACATTGGCTTATGGGAACTCAATGAAGCATTCGCTGTGCAATGCCTTTATTGCCGAGATAAGCTTGGCATTGATCCGGAGATCTATAACGTCAACGGTGGATCTATTTCAATCGGGCACCCATACGGCATGACAGGTGCTCGGTGTACCGGCCATGCTTTAATAGAAGGCAAACGCCGGGGCGCAAAATATGTGGTCGTCAGCATGTGCGTTGGCGGAGGCATGGGAGCCGCGGCACTGTTTGAGATTGCCTAAGCGCCTCCAGGCATAAAAGATCGCCTCTGCAGATAATTTTTTCCAGGGCCATGTGCATGGCCTTAACCCAGTTTATGTTGAGCGGGATGCGACTCCGAAGTAGATTAAACTTCTACCGCGCCCGCTTCAATCACAAGACTTTCAATCGCTTCATACGGTTGGGCACCAATAATACCTGCCTGACCGACCACATAAGTCGGCACGCCGGTAACGCCGTAACTTCGAGACTTGTTCCAGTCATCATCAACCGCCTGCTTGAAACTACCGTTTTCAAGCACTTCTTTAGCAGCAGTTGCATCAAGATCAACTGACTCACACACCGCAAGCAATACATCAGTATCAGCAACGTTTTTCGTGTCGACAAAATAAGCCCGAAACAAGGCGTCGTGAATTCTGAAACCGTCAGGCTGAGTGTCTGCCCATTTGCCAATCTCCTGAGCTTTTCTACTATTGTAGGTATGGGTACGCTTGCCATAAGGCAAACCTTCAGCATCCATGAGTCCTTTCATATGTTGATTTTTTTGTGCGATCTCATCGGGACCACAATTAAACAAAGCCTCCAGCGGACGCCCCTCTTCCGGGGTTTCAGGATGCAATGGAAACTGGACGAAATTAATGGCTACGTTATACTTTTTCTGGATTCGCTCGATACGCACGGTACTGAGATAACACCAGGGTCAAACGTAGTCGCTGAATACGTCGAGTGTTAAAGGTGATTCTGTCATTCCTAATTCTCGGTTTATAAAGTCTGCACATCACGGGGGTATCTCGGAAATCGGGCATGAAAACCTGCCGGAATACCCGATTGTGGAGACAACTGGCTTGTGGCTCAAAGTACCATAGTCAGGCAATGCGCGAAACCTGACGAGCCCGCCAACAGACAACAATGTCATAAAGTGTCGCAGCAGCCGCACAAGCCCGGTAAATGAGTTATTCTGTCAGGACGCGAAATGAGAAAAGGTAAAACAATGGTTGATGTGAAGAAAAGAACAACGCTTAAGGTACTGAGCGGAGCTGCAGTCATCGCAACCACACCATCGATTGTCTATGCTGACTGCATCCACGGACCACAACAAGCCTCTGAGTCTGTCGCCGAAGACATCATCGCGCCGATATCACACAGCACAGAGCTGACTATCGCTTTGTCGGTTGATCCGGAACCCACCGTAACCCTGACAAACAACAGCGATAAAGTCTTGATCGTGCGGCATGTCTATCCAGGAATCATGCATGCGGGCAAGCAGACGTTTGATATCAATTCGATTTTTGAAAACGGGGCTTACGGAATAGCTGCCGGTAAAAGTCGGACCGCTAAAATTGTACCGACAATCAGCACGCAGGCCGAGATGCAGTACCCACGGCACTTGTACCGCAACAAACCACAGCGCACGGTCGCTGTGACAGGCAGCGATCAGCAGGGCCCACGCGTCAACTCAACCCGTAGTTTTTATAGCTAAGTAGTTTTTTATAGCTAATAATAGTTTTTGTAGCTAAAAAATAGTTCGTCGCGAGACTGACTCACCTGCGCGAACTTTCTTCGACTACCCTGGCAGCTTAGCTACTCTTTAGCAGTCAGATCGGGTCGGTGAAAGTCCGTGCAGCGACTGCAATGGCACGTTTATGAATGGGCACCGGCCAGCTTATTATGTAGCTTAACAACAAAGTCTATCTCATTCTGTAATCGCTCAAGCACCAGATGGGCTGCCCACTTGCGCTTGAGTACAATCAAATCCTGAGTCACTTCAAGCGCCACTACTTCTGTCTGCAATAAAAAGTCTCTTAACTCGTCAACGAGAGCCGCTCTCACCAGCGCTGCGTTATCCGTGCTTACATGGTATCGGTTGGAGAGCTTATCATCACCCGGAAATTCGATACTTCTGCCGTCTCCGATATAACCGATTGCTTCCGGCACAATAGTCGGCAATGCCTGAAACGTTACAGGCAAAAACTTTGCATCGATTACGGTTATAGACCAGGCCGTTTGATTACGTTTCCGGCTCTTTTTGCTCAGAGTAAACTGCCTTCTCTTTGTTGACCAGGCCTTGCATTGACGCACCTGCAAACCCTGCTCTGAGCCAGTATAAAAGCAATCGGTATACATGTCAGTCAACAGACCACTATCAGACACTTCTTCCAGTAACTGACGCCCTGGCTCTGTAAACTTCTTATCCCGATAAAATCGCTTAACAAGGATCGGGGTGCGAATAGCATCGATAATGCCGAAGGCCGCAACTGCCACAAAGACGACTATAGCTATAAGTTCTGTGTTGCTCATTATTGTTTGGCCCTGCGGTCAGTTGCTATCGGGCGCGTACAACAATGGGTGTTATTCATTAATCATAAACCTGTGTTTAATTATGCAGCGCTTATTACTCAGGATGTACAGCAGATGGATCATCAGACTCCCCACCCAACCAAGACCGGGAGATGCCAGGGTTATGTCTGGCTGACAAGCCATCGGACAGGCCTCCAGTTTAGCCATAATCTGGAGCATTAGCTTAGCTGTGGCACTGCCATATTGGCAAGGATTTCTATACGAAAAACCCTTTGCCATAACTAGTGCAAACTCGGCTGCGACAAACAGTGATAGACATAAAAGTGGAAAACGACTCACCCATACTCGATGCCACCCTGCTGTCTGCCGAGACAATGCTTTGGCCAATACCCGATCTTTCTAAACTCAGCATCGCATCAGACAGGTTCACGGCAGCTCGATCGACAAACCTCGGTGCCTTATACTGAATCCTACAATCAAAAAAGCTCAATTATCACTATGCGTTCAAT
>CAZQKJ010000045.1:0-15713 GCA_964593315.1 uncultured Granulosicoccaceae bacterium | reverse complement strand
CCGGAAGAAGGCACAGGATAATAAGCGCGGTAAGCTTTTTACCCGGCTAATCAGGGAAATCACCGTCGCATCCCGCATGGGCGGTTCTGATACTGACGCTAATCCGCGTCTTCGCCTTGCGATTGATAAAGCGCTTGGCGGCAACATGCCCAAAGACACCATTGAGCGGGCGGTTAAGAAAGGCGCGGGTGAACTCGACGATGTGCAATACGACGAGATCACCTACGAAGGTTACGGTACCGGTGGGGTGGCCATCATGATCGAAACCATGACTGACAATCGAAACCGAACAGTCGCCGAGGTTCGGCATGCGTTTACTAAATACGGCGGCAACATGGGTACAGACGGTTCGGTATCCTATATGTTCAAGAAGCTCGGTATCTTGTCCTATGGTGCTGATGCCGATGAAGACAAACTCATGGAAGCGGCCCTTGAAGCCGGTGCTGATGATGTCATCACCAATGAAGACGGCTCTACCGAAGTGATCACCACTGAAGAAGCTTTTGTTGATGTCAAAGAGGCGATGGTTGCAGCGGGCCTTGAGCCTGAAATGGCCGAAGTCACCATGCGTGCAGACAATGAAATACCCCTGGATGCGGAGCAGGGCGGAAAACTATTAAAGATGCTCGATGTAATCGAGGAACTCGATGATGTACAAAACGTTTATAACAACGGTGATATTCCTGCCGAAGCTTACGAAGCCAATTAACAAGCAAACGGTAGCGCCGTTTTATAAGTCGCTATCCTGGTGCTCACCATGGTGTTACCCGGGTGAAAAACCTTTCGATAGCCAATATTGCTCAAAGGTGACAACGCGTTACACAGAATGTCTGCCCCGGTGAAGCGCATTCTGGGAATTGATCCGGGTTCGGTCATAACAGGGTATGGTGTGGTTGATTCCGATGGCGTGCGAGACTTTCACGTCGCTAACGGTAGTCTCAGGATCAAAGGTGATGAATTGCCCGAGAAACTTGGGTTTATACTTGAGCAGGTCACCGGTTTAATCACTCAATGGCAGCCTGCTGAAGTGGCCATAGAATCCGTGTTTGTCAGTAAAAACCCTATGTCGGCTCTGAAGCTTGGGCAGGCGCGCGGCGCGGCAATTTGTGCTGCAGTACAATTAGGGTTGCCGGTGTCCGAGTATGCACCCAAAGCTATCAAGCAGGCAGCGGTCGGCTACGGTGGTGCGGGTAAAGAACAAATGCAGGAGATGATCCGCTTGTTATTATCGCTTGAAGAACTACCAAAGCCTGATGCCGCTGACGGACTGGCGGTGGCATTGTGTCATGCCCACATCGGTGGCAATAAAAATTACTTACGCAGTAGTTCTGGTGGCAGACGTAAGTCAAAACGCTGGACGAGTGTTCCATGATTGGTCGTATTGCGGGTAAGCTCATATATAGTCAGCCGCCGCATCTGATGCTGGATTGCAATGGGGTTGGCTACGAGATTGAAGCGCCTTTGTCAGTGTTTTTTGACCTGCCATCCGCCGGCAAACCGGTGGTGCTTTTTACTCATCTGACCGTTCGCGATGATGCACATCTGTTGTTTGGTTTCTCTACACTGGCACAACGTGCAATGTTTCGTGAGTTAATTAAAGTCAGTGGCGTTGGTGCAAAAATGGCCATCGCGATTCTTTCGGGCTTAAGTGCCGAAGAGTTCAGTCAATGTATCGCAGATCACGATGTGGCCACCCTAACGCGCTTGCCGGGTATTGGTAAAAAAACCGCCGAGCGTTTGATTGTAGAGATGCAGGATCGTGTGCAAAAGCTTGCAACTGAATCCGGTGTGCCACTCCCTGTCGGTGGTGATAGTGCCGGGGGGCATAAAGGCCAGGCCATAGCGGCACTTGAAGCGCTGGGCTTTAAAAACACTGAAGCACGCAAAATGGTGAAATCGGCCGATGGTGACTCGGTTGAAGAAATCATCCGCGATGCATTAAAGGCGGTGTCTGCATGAGTGATCGTATTATTACCGGTGATTCGCAAATCGATGATGCGCAAGAGCGTGCCATGCGTCCGCAAAGACTGGCCGATTACCGCGGTCAGCCGCACGTCACTGAACAGATGGAGATTTTCATCAATGCAGCCCGTGCGCGTTCCGAGTCACTAGATCATCTATTGATTTTTGGACCACCCGGGTTGGGTAAGACAACGCTTGCCAATATTGTTGCCAATGAACTCGAGGTCAGTATCCGGCATACCTCCGGGCCGGTTATAGAACGAGCCGGTGATCTTGCGGCCCTTCTGACTAATCTTGAAAAAAATGATGTGTTGTTTATCGATGAGATCCATCGGCTGAGTCCTGCGGTAGAGGAAGTGCTTTACCCGGCACTGGAGGATTTTCAACTCGATATAATGATCGGAGAAGGGCCTGCAGCGCGATCAATAAAAATAGACTTGCCGCCTTTTACACTGGTGGGTGCTACCACTCGTGCAGGCTTACTGACGTCACCGCTGCGCGACCGTTTTGGGATTGTGCAGCGATTGGAATTTTACAACGCCCGCGATCTCTCACGTATCGTCACGCGCTCGGCAGGGCTGCTGGGTGTTGAGATTGATCCGCCCGGTGCCAGTGAGATTGCCCAGCGGTCTCGTGGTACTCCACGAATCGCCAACCGACTACTCAGAAGAGTCCGTGACTACGCTGAAGTAAAAGCCAATGGTCGGATTGATCGCGCAGTCGCGGATGCCGCACTCAACATGCTCAATGTCGACCGGCTTGGTTTGGATAACATGGATCGCCGGGTACTGTTTGCTGTGATTGAGAAGTTTGATGGCGGACCGGTGGGGGTGGATAACCTCAGTGCGGCCATCGGTGAAGAGGCTGGCACCATTGAAGAAGTGATAGAGCCTTACCTGATCCAGCAAGGTTTGTTGATGCGTACCCCGAGGGGACGCACTGTCACCCGGGCGGCCTGCGAGCATCTGGGCTTACCAGTCGTCAGCGTACCGGAAGATCTGGTGGCAGGTGATCAGTTAGCCGATTTAGTGACCCAATCAGAGTCTCAATAAGTTAACAATGTTGTCATTAAAAGCGGATCAGTAACCACGGATCAGCGTCGTGGTAATGGCGAACTGCCGTAAGCGGGATGGCTCAATAATTCTGTTCGGTAACGGGTCGGTTTATGGACTTGCGGTAACATCGCGCGTGCTGTGCAGATTGCGTATAAGCGCTAACACTCACAGCTTCCATGAAGACCTGCCCCTGAATAATCCGGGCTTAAGCCAAGGACCGCGTAGGTGTCTGTAGCAGACTCGATATTTTCAATGCAGATACGGGTATTTTACGAGGATACCGATTTCGGTGGCATCGTATATTATGCGAACTACCTGAAATTTATGGAGCGCGCGCGAACCGAGTTTTTGCGCAGTCTGGGCGTTAATCAAAGTTCGTTACTCGATCAGGAGCGACGGTTGTTTGTGGTTACATCTGCGGATATAAAATTTGTATCACCAGCCCGATTCGATGATCTGTTGGTAGTGACAGCGGAGGTCAAAACCGTTCGTCGAGCCAGCATGATTTTTAACCAGGAATGCAGAGTGGTAGAGTCTGCCCGTGGTAACATTGATGACTTGGTACCGGGTGATAAGGGTGCCTCTGGCAATTGTGATAATGCCAGTGATCGTCCCGTAGCCAGCCGTAGTCCTGCAGCAAGTAATAGTCTTGTAGCAAGTGCAGAAGTTATGATCGCCTGCCTTGATGCCGATTCCTTTAAGCCCGGTTCGATCCCTGCGGTCGCTATGGGTCCCTTGAAAATGGTACTGAATCCTTGAACACTGATCTCTCCTTCTGGCACTTGGTCCTCTCTGCGGGGCCGGTGGTAAAAATAGTGATGCTGGTGCTGGTGCTCGCGTCGATCATTTCGTGGGCGATTATTTGGGCCAAGGGCCGGCAGATCTCACGCGCTACCAAATCGGCTACTGCATTTGAAAACGAGTTTTGGAGCGGTGCTGATGCCAATCAGATGTATCAACAAATCCGCTCCCGCGATGGCACTGATCTCAATGGTATGGAGCACGTGTTTGAGCGTGGTTTTGCGGAGTATGCAAGACTGGTTCAGCAAACGGATGACAGCGATACCGTAGTTGAGGGATCGTATCGGGCGATGAAAATTGCACTATCGCGAGAGACTGATTCAGTCGAACAGCATCTGCCCTTCCTTGCGACTGTCGGATCTACTTCGCCCTATATCGGGTTGTTCGGTACCGTTTGGGGCATCATGAATTCTTTCACAGCACTTGCCGATGTAGAACAGGCAACTCTGGCATTGGTAGCGCCGGGCATTGCCGAGGCATTGATTGCAACCGCTATTGGTTTGTTTGCAGCCATACCTGCAGTTGTGGCGTATAACCGGTTGAGTAACAAATCGGAACGCCTGTTGAATCGCTATGACAACTTCATGGATGAATTTACCGCGGTTTTACAGAGACAGGTATTGCGTCGCAACAACACGGCGCAAAGATAATGGCCCGCCAACAGTACAGACGTCAGAAGCGTGCATTGATGGCCGAGATCAATGTTGTGCCTTACATTGATGTGATGTTGGTGTTGTTGGTGATTTTTATGATCACGGCACCATTGCTTACCACCGGTGTAGAAGTTGATCTTCCCAACAGTAATGCCAAGTCAGTACCCTCTGAAAGTGTCGAGCCTGTGGTGCTGTCAGTGAACTCTGTGGGTGACTGGTTTCTTAATATTGCTGTCGACCCTGAAACAGCGATCACCGAAGAGACCACATTGAAGCTGGTCAGTGATGCATTACAAGCCGAGCCGCAGCGTTCAGTTCGGGTGGCAGCCGATGAAACCATAGAGTATGGCCGTGTCATGCGGGCTATGGTTGCACTTCAGGCTGCCGGTGCTTCAAAGGTGCAGTTAATGAGTGATTCAGCAGCGCGTTAGCGTGCCGGATAATCCCATGCTGCCGGATCACCATGTCTAGCCTGTTTCGTCGCTATCCTCTCTCGATTGTTCTGTCGTTGCTCGGGCATGCTGCGCTTGCCGGTATGCTTTTCGTAGTGCTTGAAACGCAATATACCGATGAGGAAGCGGGTTCTGAGACCGAGATAATTCTGGCCGAGCTGGTAACCGACACTGCATTGCAGGAAGAAATGCTCGC
This sequence comes from uncultured Granulosicoccaceae bacterium, assembly GCA_964593315.1. GTDB lineage: Bacteria > Pseudomonadota > Gammaproteobacteria > Granulosicoccales > Granulosicoccaceae. The sequence goes on along the minus strand of CAZQKJ010000045.1, from coordinate 10,594 downwards.
ACTGATGGAGAGTATTGAGCCGGAACCTGTAGCCATACCAGAGCCAGAGCCGTTACCAGAACCGGAACCAGAACCAGAACAACCTGATCCTGAAATAGAACGGCAAAAGGAACTTGAAGCGCAACAGCGTGAGCAGGAACAAAGAGAACGTGAAGAGGCGCGTGTAAGACAACAGGAACTCGAGCGTCAACAAGAAGAACAACGTCTTGAAGAACAGCGTGTTGAAGCCGAACGACAGGAACAACAAAGACTGTTGGCTCAGGAAGAGGAGCAACTGCGGCTTGAACAGGAAGCTCAGGAGCTTGAAGAGCGCCGACGCCAGCAAGAAGCAGAGCAGCAACGTCTTGCAGAGGAGGCCGAAAAGTTAAGACAGGAAGAAGCAGAGCAGCAACGCCTTGCGGAGGAGGCAGAAAAGTTAAGACAGGAAGAAGCAGAACAGCAACGTCTTGCAGAGGAGGCAGAAAGGTTAAGGCAGGATGAAGAAGCAGAACAACAACGTATTGCAGAGGAGGCCGAAAAGTTAAGACAGGAAGAAGAGGCAGAACAACAGCGACTGGCAGAAGAGGCTGAGCGCATAAGGTTAGAGCAGGAAGCAGAACAACAGCGTCTTGCCGAAGAAGCCGAACAAAAGCGTATTGAGGAAGAAGCAGAGCAGCAACGTTTAGCAGAAGAGGCTGAACGGGCTCGTATAGAAGAAAGACGTTTGGAAGAAGAAAGGCGTCTCGAAGAAGAGCGATTGGCCGAGGAAGCTGAGCGGGCTCGTATAGAAGAGGAAAGACGTTTGGAAGAAGAGCGGCGTCTCGAAGAAGAGCGATTGGCCGAGGAAGCTGAGCGGGCTCGTATAGAAGAAGAAAGACGTTTGGAAGAAGAAAGGCGGCTCGAAGAAGAGCGATTAGCCGAGCAGCGACGGCTTGAAGAAGAAAGGTTAGAGCAGCAACGCCTTGAGCAACAGAGACAGGCGGAACTTGCGGAACAAAGACGACAACAAGAAGCGGCGGCTGCTGCGGCTGCCAAAGAGCGTCAGGCAACACTTGCCAGGCGGCAGCGGATTAAAGGTGAGCTTGAACAAAAGTATAAGCAGTCAATCCGAAAGGCTGTGTCCAGAAAATTCCGACCGCCTGCCGGGCTGCGACCTGGCGCCTCTTGCACCGTCAGGGCACAGTTGGTATTTCCAAATGAGGTGGTTGATGTTCAGGTAGAGCGGTGTTCAGGTGGTGGTGCGGCAATGGCGCGTGCGGTTGAAAAAGCCGTTCTTGCGGCGCAACCTTTTCCGGTTCCGCCACACAAAGCAGTGTTCCAAAGAGTGCTGATATTCGAATTCAATCCTCAATGAGTAGCTAAACTACTAGTTTATGATCGTTTTGTTAGGAACTCAGTCAATGCGATTCGGTAAGTTGTCAACCATGTGGTCAACGAATATGTCCAGTGGACTAAACAAACTTGGGGGCGTGCGAGTGTTGCACCGGGTAGCTGTCAGTTTTGTATTGTCGGCAATGATGATGTTAATGACGCCGCACGTGTCGGCCCAATTGCGGATCGAAATCACCGAGACAGCGGGCGTCCAGGATAAAGTACCCGTGGCGATTGTGCCGTTTGCTGCAGGAGCTGGTGCGGCGTTGCCGGATATGGCATCGATCCTTGAAGCGGATCTCGAGCGCAGCGGACGATTCAATATCATGCCCCGCAACCGCTTGCCCAGTAATCCAGCCAGTAGCGGTGAGGTTACATTCAGCGACTGGCGTGCCACCAATGTCGAGTATCTCATTGTTGGCCGTATCAGAGATCCAAACAACGGCCGGTTTGAAGTTGAGTTTGAGCTGATAGATGTGGTGAAGCAGCAGCGGTTGCTGGCGTTTCCGGCTAACGACCAGGGCCAGGTCGAGTACTGTTGTCGATATCAGATTGGGGTGAATCAGTTTCGCCGCACGGCACACACCATTGCAAATCTGGTGTACGAGCAGATCCTTGGAGTCCAGGGCGTTTTCGATACCCAGTTTTCCTACATCACCTCAACTGGCCCGTTGGATGCCAGGCGCTATGCGCTCGAGCTTGCCGACATTGACGGCCAGAACATTCTCAGAGTCCTGGAGATTTCCCGACCGATACTGTCACCGACCTGGTCTCCTGACGGTGAGCAGCTTGCCTATGTATCGTTTGAGTTTCCGGGCCGCACGGCGATTATCGTGCATCATCTGGCACGCGCCGAAAGACGAAAGCTCATATCAATCGAGGGCATCAACGGCGCGCCTGCCTGGTCACCGGATGGCAGGCGACTGGCGCTCTCCTTATCACACCGGGGAAGCCCCGATATCTACATTGTAAATGTTGCCTCCGGGCAGATGTCGCAGCTAACCAATGAGCCGTCAATTGAGACAGAAGCCGCCTGGCTGGACGATAACACCATCGCTTTTACGTCTAACCGTAGTGGCTCTCCGCAAATCTATAAAAAAGGCCTGGCCAATGGTGCGCGAGCGGAGCGTGTTACCTTTGAGGGTAAGTACAACGCCGGTGCCACCGCTTCGCCTGACGGCAGCAAGATCGCCTTCATTCACAACGATTCCGGTAATTTTCGCATTGCAGTGCAGGATTTGAACACTCGAGTGCTGGAGGTGTTAACTAACGGTTCACTCGATGAATCGCCCAGCTTCTCGCCCAATGGTGATCAGATTCTGTTCACCACAAAAGAGCGCGGGCGCGATGTGCTGGGGGTGGTGAGTGTGGATGGCCTGGTAGAGCAGAGGATCAGTCTGGCTAATCAGAATGTTCGCGATCCGGCCTGGGGCCCGAGACGCTGACCCATTGCATCAAACTAGATACAATGCGTCCTAAGACGTTACAATACCCGCTGAAAGAACAAGAACGAGGTTGAAGTGAGTAACAGAATCCAATCAGTACTGGCCTTGACCGCGAAAGCGCGTGGACGAATGCAAAACGCCGCAACCCCGTACTATCGCGCACTCGCCGTTCTGCCAGTGGTGGCCGTGATGACTGCATGTTCGGTCGGGCCGACACTGGATGAGCCGGTGCCCAGCGGTCAACCTGCCATACCTGATCTGCCACCTCCACCGGTGCCCGATGTCATTCCTGGTTTGTCCGACAACGCCGAACAAGCCGCAATCGGCACGGTAACGCCATCGCAATCAGATGAGCCTCTTCAGAGCGGCCGGATTCTTGGTGGTGTGCCAATAACCAGGGACTCCATTCAGGACCCCAGTCATCCTTTGTCAAAACGGATTGTGTTCTTTGACTACAACAGCTCCCGACTCAGCCCCGAGAGCCTCGACTTGATTCGTGGTCACGGTGAGTATCTGTCCCGATTTGGCGATGTCCGGGTGCGCGTAGAGGGTCACACTGATGAACGTGGATCACGTGAGTACAACATCGCGCTGGGCGATAATCGCGCTCGTTCAGTGGCGCGTATCCTTCAATTGCAGGGCGTGGACGATGGTCAGTTCTCAACACTCAGCTACGGCGAAGAAGTACCGCTGATTGAAAATCAGAACGAAGCCGCATGGCGCCAAAATAGACGGGTAGAAGTAGTCTACGAAGGTTTCAACTAGCCGATACACAGCTGATAAGGCACAGCTGATTAAGGCTTTCGCCTTTGAGTGAGGCTATAATTAGCTATACGCCTGTGGTCCGTGCAGGCTGCACTGGCTGGTTAAGTTAAGATTTGGTCTGGTTGTGCAAAGTTGACGCACCCTGCATCAGGTAACCGGGAGAATCCGTTGAGGCTGATAAACAAAACACTATTCATCTTGTCGCTGCTCACCATGGCCGGTGGCGTCCACGCGCAGAGCGGCGGTGTAGAGCAACGTCTGCTGCGGCTTGAGCGAGTTCTCGATAACTCCGCACTGATTGAAATGGTGCAGCGAATGGAATCCCTGCAAACAGAAGTGCGCCAGCTTCGCGGTGAGCTCGAGCAGAGCAATAATGCCATGAACGCCATGCGTGAAAGGCAGCGAAAGCTATATCTCGATACCGACAGCCGCCTGCAAACCATTGAAAGCAATGGTGGTGGCGGAGGCCTTGATGATCTCGAGAGCCTTGATGATCTCGATGATTTTGATCTTGAAAGCCTCGATAGCGACACTGACAACCAGGTACAACTCAGCAGCCTGCAACAACCCGCGCCCGTCGCGGCACCGGCACCTCAGCGCGATGAGCGCCGCGAACAGCTTGAATATCAAAACGCCTATGATCTGCTCATCCTTGGCCGTAATCGTGAAGCAATTGCAGAGTTCAATGGTTTCCTGCAGAGCTATCCGAACGGCACTTATGCTGATAATGCTCATTACTGGCTAGGTGAAGCTAACTATGTAGAGCGGCGTTTCAATGAAGCCATAGACCGGTTTAATGTGGTCATAGCCCAGTTTCCCGCCAGTCGCAAAGTACCCGATGCCAGACTCCGCAAGGGCTTTGCACTGTACGAGCTGCAACGCTATGACGAAGCTCGCGTCGAGTTGGTAGAGGTCGAGCAGGCCTATCGAGGCAGATCAATTGCAGCCCTGGCTCGCCGTCGCATAGAACAGATGAACAATGCCGGATTGTAAACACGGCAGGATTTTTTGAAATTGTCCCCCAAATAGTCACCGTAGACTATGCACACCCGCCAAGTCGGGCTATAATAGGCGGCTTGGTGAGGGGAGTTGCCCAAAACTCTCCATCCCGGTGCATGCCGGGTGTTGTATCCCTTACGTGGTATCGAGGGGCCGTTAGCTCAGTTGGTAGAGCAGTTGACTTTTAATCAATTGGTCGAAGGTTCGAATCCTTCACGGCCCACCATTAAAGCTTCCTGTCGCAGTACCTTTCATCAGCGTCAGAGTCCATCTCAGTTTTCATGGCTTCGGTCATATCCGTAGAGCTGGCACAGCGTCGCTCTAAATCACTCGGTGCACATAGCGCACTGTCATATCTGTGCGTTGATAACTTTCGCTGCTGATTAAGCTGTGTCTATGCTCAGTGTGTGCAGTGTTTTTATGTATCGCATTTTTACTCTGGTTGGGCTGTTCTGCGTCAATCAAGTAATCCAGCCATGCCGGCAAATGAAGATCCGGCTTTCAAGGGTCGCGCACACACTTGCAGAAGATCCCTGAAGAATCAGCCTGTTTTCAAGTTGTTCATTAGTGCATTGGTAGCTGTCATGAGCGTTGATTATTGGTGTGGACTGCAACAACAGTCAGTAAAAATTAGGGTATCCCCTAATTTCAAAAGCAAAATAGTTTCTGTACTGTAAAAAGGGTCAATCACGTGAGCAGTAGACATGTTGCCGAAGCCCATCATAGGAAGCGCATCCAGCGCCAGTACGCTAAACAAGAGCACAAAAGACAACAAGAAGGATGGCGACCAAAGACAAAGCGGTCTGGCGCAATTCGTCTCACTACCGACCACGGCGGAGAGTCTAATTCAGTCCAGAACCCAACTGGATATGTTGCGCAGTACAGTGCCAGAAGATCTGCCGGCAGAAGTTGCAGATCAACCGTCTGACTTACCCGTTGCACTGACCAGAGAACAGACGGCAGTGCAATTTAAGGCTCTGGCGCAAGCACCTGTGGTTGAGAAGATACCGGTTGGTGCAATAGCCGTAGAATCAGAACTCAAAATAGATATCGCTGCTGATCAGGCAGGCACAGATTTACTGAATCGTTTTGTTGAAGCCATAGAAGATGCACGGGGTGGAAGCGCGCAGAGTAAAACTCATCTTATCGGAGTAATGCGTGAGGTGGTATTGGATCTGCGTGCTCGAGGTATTAATCCACCGGTATCTGCCACTGATGATGGCCGCATCTATCTTGAAACCCGTCTTGGCAATTTGCCACCCAACGCGCCTTATGATCAGGTGATAAGTGGCGGGCGTGGAAAAAATGATCACACTCACCCTGATGATTATATCGTGCGCGTCTATGTTGAAAATTTCGACGATCAACGGCTCTTATCTACCGCGTCCCAGCTTAGTCAGCAACTACATACAATTGTAAGCCCCTCTGACGACTTAGGCGCTACAGCAACCTTCGATCAACAATTGCGTGGCCAGGCTCTTGATGCTGTAGTCGAGAACCTGTCTGATAGTGATCGTAATGCTCTGCTTGATAGCAGCCAGAACTTGCAACGCGAACTGCATTTGTACAGCCAGGGCGGCAGTAGTCGGGCGCAATTAGCTGAAGCTATATTGGCGACAGACAAAGCCTTTAGCGCCCATGGTATCTCGGGAGTTTACAGAATTAACGAGCAAGGTCAGGTATGGCTTGCTGGTGTAGCACCGCCGACTTTTGGGCCCAATGAACAGGTGGTGCAAGGGCATTCTGGTCACTGGGCCGATCTTACGAGCAATCGGGTATCGATACCCTTAGATAGCATCGCTCAGGATTTACTTGATGCACCAGCGTTTAGAGCAGGAATGCTTGGCCTTGAACAATTCGGTACTTTTGCCGGAGAGAATCCGATCCATGTTGGTGCACTGCGTGAAGGCTTATCGCCTGATTCGATCACAGTCAATGAGGATGATCCAACACTGGCTGACTCTGTAGCCAACCTTTTTTCATCGGCTGGTGCCAGTTCGGCAAGTGACCTTAGAAAATTATCGCGGTATAACTTTGAAACAGCCAATCATTTGCTGACGCAAAGCGCCAACGGGTTAGAGCGTGATGACATGATCGCGGCATACGGCCTGATCAATGCGGATAAGCTCGAAGACTTCGGCTTCCAACAAAGCATACGCGTAAATGTTGGAGGTAAAACCAGTTACGACGAAGACCAGGGACCCTACGGCGGGCTGAGTCGTGAAAGTTATCAGTTTGCCGAAGCATGGTTGAACACACCACGTGAACAAAGACTGGAACACCTTGGTCTTGACGCCGATAAGTGGAATGCTGCTGAGTCTTATATAGGCGAGGGAATCGAAGCACAAATAGCCGCCGACAAAGCCGAGTTTGGTATTGATGATGCCGTCATCATAGCGGCAGCGGTTGGAATCAGCATTGCAGTCGGTGGAGCGACTTCGGCTTTTGTCAGTACTTTGTTACCGGGTGCCGCGGCAGGTGCAACTGCAGCGACTACTACAAACGTAATACTCAGTGGCGCGGCGGGTGCATTCGCAGGTTCGTTCTCTTCGACACTGGTTCTCACACGTGATATCGAAGAAGCCTTGAAAAGTGGCGCACTGGCGGCGATCACCGGTGGTCTTGGCCAATATGCACAGTCAATTGGCGGTGCACCGGGTGTGGTGGCGGAGGCAATTACCAGCGGCATAGCATCAGAACTTTCCGGTGGTGATTTTACCGATGGTGTATTGAATGCGGTCGGAGATGCCTTTGGTGAAGGCGTGAAATCTTTTGTCGGGGAAAACTTCAATGATTTTGTTGCGGGCTTTGCCGGTAAGGCAACACAGGCGGCAATAATCACAGGCGGTGATCCCGACGCGATAGAGGACTTGCTGATCAGTTACGTGCAGGACTTCGCATCTGGAGAAGTGCAGTCATTCCTTAACAACACCGTTGGACCGCACAGTCGCACAGCGTCTCAGGCTCTGGGAGGTCTTGCTAATGCTGTTATCGAATCACGCGGTGACATTAATGCGATTGAACAGTACATCGAGAGCGGTGACTTCCTCAAATCAATCGCGCCGAGCTTAGGCGCAGAGATTACAGCAGCCTTCGGCGGTGAGGATTCACTAAAAGCAGTCTTGCTGGGTGATATCACCCAAATCATTGTGGCCAGCAACGGTGACCTGGAACTCATCGAACAGAACATTGGCATGTTAGCACTGACGTTTGCTGGTGAATGGGCACACGGGCAGTTTACCGATCATGCAAATAATTTGCTCGGCACAGAAGATAACCCGTTGGTGGGTGCAGTAGGGACCTTACTGCAAGTGGGCATAGCCACCGGGTGGGATTCATCGATGATGACTGCCACCGCTTACGGTCCGGTGCTGGATAGCCTGACTGATACGGCGTTAGCACTATTACCTGCAGGCGTTGGTGGTCCGGAAGGATTCGTCGCCGGTGCACTGGAAACGTTAGTGACAAGCTTTGCAGCAAATAACGGTGACACTGAAGCGATAGCGCGGGATCTGGCGGCTTTTATTGGTGGTGAGCTTGGTGAGGCTGTGCTGGCTTCCAGTTCTGGTAGCAGCGAGATAACCGCTAACTCCAGTGGTGAACGAGTTGCTGGTGTGCAGCAGAGTTTGATTGAGTTGGGATATTTGCCTGATGATTTTCAGATAGGTGAATTTGATCAGGCTACTGCAGCGGCTGTTGATAATTTTCAGGAGGATCAGATTAATGCATTGCGTACTTTTGAACAACAGCCGTCCCTTGAGCGACCGGAAGTTATAGGTGATAGCTCGATTGCTCAACTCATAACGGACCTGCGCGATGAAAAGTTTCGGGGTGTGGTTGGGGAGGTTACGGCTAAGTTGTTGGAGAGTCCGTTGGCAGTTGAGGAGGGAACTTCCCCAGGTGAAATGATAGAGGTGCCTGCATCATCTCAGTTGGTATTAAATGAAAAGGAACAAACAGCTCTAAATCGTATCAGGGAAAGCCTTTCAGAACAGTTTGACTTCGATGTAAGCCGCTCAGACCTACAGGATATTAACCGGGCTCTCAGCGAATTGAGTGCGGTGGAAAAGACGAATGTTATTACGAAGTTAACTGACCCTGAATTACAACAGTGGGGAGATGAAATTGATGGGTTCGTCGGTGGTTTAAGTGACGCAGAACAAGTCGAGCTGTACACAAGCCTGGTTGAAGACCTTGATCCGAATCAGCTTGAAAGAGTCTACGATGCGTTCGGCACAAAGATGGTTGAGAAACTTCATGAAAATGAAGTTAAGAATATCAATGCAGCAATTAGTAGTTCTGCTGGATTAACAGAGGAGGAAAAAGAACTCTATCTCGATCTGGCGCAGTTGAGCTTAGATCTTGTCGGAATTGTTGATCCTACGCCGGTCGCTGATGGTTTAAACACTATAACTTCGTTATTTAGAGGGAAGTGGTTAGACGCTGGTATTTCGGCTGTGAGTATGGTTCCTTATATTGGGGATCTTGCTAAAGCTGGGAAGTTGGGTAGTTGGGTGCAGACGGTGGACGATGTCATCCGTACAGCAGCTACTAACGAGAAGTTTGCGGCTGTTGTAGAGCCGGTTTTGAGTGGGATAAGTGATGGAATTGTTAATATCCAGTCTGTTCTGCCGGATAGTGCGCGGGAAACGATAGGCGTTGTTAAAGGTAAGATTGATGGTTTTGGCCGAACAGCCACCTCGGTCATTACCCGTAGGTTCAGTTCTTTAGATGATTTTAATCGTGCCGCAAACGCACCGGCTGCAGCACGGGCAAATCAGGTCCTTGAGTATGGCACTTATAAATGGTCTACTGATTCACAGGGGCGTGTTATAAAGGCCGAGGGAGTAGTCGATTTTACCAATCACAATCGGGTCTCAACCGATGGGATTACCACGGACGTTATAGGAAATGAAGGATTAAGTGGTGATGTTGGGTTTCACTTAATCGGCAATCAATTTAATGGCCCCATAAATCGTCTAAATGTGGTGCAAGCCAATGGTGTACCGCTAGATTTACCAGATGGCACACGGTTAACTAATCTAAATAGGGGACGTTACTACAGTGAATTTGAGAACAAAGTGCGGGAGCTTGCATCTAATCCAAATAACACAGTGGAAATTAGGGTCGAGCCTGTGTATCTTCCTGGGAACACTACAGAACGGCCAGATGTCTTTTTGACAAAGTATCGTAACAATGGCGGTAGGTGGATTGAGAATGAATTCGAAAACAGAGCTGGAGGGTAGATGTGTCTGCCGAAATATATAACGAGTTATACACAAAATTAGTGCTTTGGGTAGCCGATACCGCTCCTGCAGATTGGAGGCGAGTTGAAATAAATATGGAAATGATCTTTGACAACCAAGAGATAGCCAAAAGTTGGATTACTCGATGCTATATCGGTGATAGTGAAAACGAAATCGATGAATACCCAGCTACTGGGCTTCAGAAAGTACAAATGCTAGATTTATTCAAGAAGCTAAACATTGCATCTGCTGAATCAGGGGAGCGATGGACAATTTGTGATCTGACCGTGCGTCGCAACGGTAAGTACGAGGTGGAATTCCAATACTCTGCACCCCCTAGATTATCTGGTGATATTTTAGCTGGGTCCGAGAAATAAATTGAGAACTTATCAAATTATATACAACAAGATACCCGAATCACTACCAGGCAAATGGTCATGGTTTACACTAAGTTTTAATTTCAGTTCAACAGACGATCATTCGAGATATTTCATCGAATATGGTGAGTCCGACAATAAAGATTCATAGATCAAGACAGGCACTGCAAAAAAGGAAGATTTGGAACGAAGTCCGATTTGATAGCTTTGTAAATCTGAAGGAAGAGCCGAAAGTAAGGTTCGTCTGCGGCGAATATCATGAAAAAAAGTCAATTGATGGCAAATTATCACCATCAACAATATTGGTGTGCAGGAGTAATTCTTCCGATTAGGGAAAACGATCAAATATAAGTGGGCTTTAACCGATTAGCCGTACAGTAATTGGCTGCTGCTACGATTGACTATCCTGGTG
>CAZQKJ010000044.1:0-16081 GCA_964593315.1 uncultured Granulosicoccaceae bacterium | reverse complement strand
AAAGATACAGCCCCCCTGGTTCAGGTTGAATCGAATATTAATAAAACTCTGAATATGATTGATGATCTGTTGGGGTTGACGCGAGCGGAGAACCTATCCTTTGAGCATCTTCAGCCTGTGTTTTTTGAAAATCTTATTGAAAGTACGATGGATCAGTTGTTGCCACAGGCGCGACAGAAAAATATTAAACTGACCACTCAGGTGACAGATGAAGACATCTGGGTTACAGCTGATTCAAGTCTGCTGGAGCGTACCTTTGTTAATGTTGTGGGTAATGCAATCAAGTACTCACCTGAAAATACAGAAGTGGTTATCTCTACACATGTTGCCGATAACAAGTGGATTGTGACAGAGGTGATTGATCAAGGTATAGGTATACCTGAATCTCGGATTGATAAACTTTTCAAACGTTTTCATCGCGATCCCGATGTGCAAAAAAGTTTTAAAGGTACCGGTCTGGGTTTGGCGCTGGTCGCGACCGTTGTGAAGCAGCATGGGGGAACCGTTGCTGCGAGTAGTGTCGAGAATCAGGGCACTACAATCACTGTTTCACTACCTATTGTGGAGATGGAATCCAGTGACGAGAGCGTATCCGTTGATAAAAGCCCGGCCGAAGAAGATGAGAGCTATCGCAAAGTTTCTATGTGAATTGTTGCGCACTTCGACGCTTTTTTGTGATCTGATTCCGAATTCAATAAAAAATGCTGTGTTAGATTTATGCCGTCACCGCTGGCAGTACTACGGTGAATTAGCGGCTCTGGACCATGTCTGGTATCGGTAGATTGTTTTTTAGATGATTGAAGTAATCCGCTGAGGCTCAGTCTGACGTCAAGAGCCAACGAAGTTATCTATGTAAGTTTGTAATTGGAGTAGTAAAGATGTTGAAGTTATTTCGTAGTGTTCTCGTATTTTCATTTCTTTCCATTGTGTCGTCGCTTTCCAGTGCATCTGAGGTTGTTGATATCAACAGTGCAGACGCCGAAATGTTAGCTCAATCGCTTACTGGTATCGGGCCTTCGAAGGCCGAGGCCATTGTGGCCTATAGAGCCGAAAACGGTAAATTTGCATCGGTTGATGATCTTGTCAATGTACAGGGTATCGGTCTTAAGACACTGGAAAACATTCGTGAGTATTTAATTGCAGGTTCAAATAGCACGACAACCAGTATTACAACACCTGAGCTGCCATCTCTCGATGAGGCCGCTATCGGTAACTAGTGCACAACAAGTGACCAATAGGACTGACCGATAAAGGTACTAAGTCCAGTCAGGTGCTCTTGTAATTTGGGAGCACCTGATTCAGTGAATGTCTCTGTGAGTATCAGCTGCTTCTTACCCTGATCCTTCCCCAAACCGGTACTGACAGGTGCGCTGCGCCGGCAATAATTTGAAATGATATTCTGACTGTTATCAACAGATAAGCCGTCTCTCATCTCTCTGTATGTCTGATCATTGACGCGATAATATGGTTTGACAAAGCTTCCTGACAACCTCTGAGTCTTTTAAGAATCAATACATTGCTGACGGGTGAATTATCATCGGCTGGTGTTTTGCTATGCTCAATCAGTGGTGCACCAATCGGAGACAGTCCATGTTTGAAGAGTTTAAGCGGTTTGTTCTTGGCGGCAATATGGTGGATATGGCCGTTGGCATTGTGATTGGTGCGGCATTCGGCACCATTGTCGGTAGCCTGGTTGAAGATATTTTACTCCCGCCGATAGGTTTGTTGCTTGGAGGCGTGGACTTCAGCGCTATCTTTACTGTCCTTAAAGAGGGTGCTCCGGCAGCACCCTATCAGTCTCTGGCTGCAGCTAAAGCGGCTGGTGCCGTGACGGTTAACTGGGGCAATTTCATTAATACCGTGATTAGTTTTCTTATTGTAGCGGCTGCCATATTTGGCGTTATCAAGTTACTCAACAAGGTGCGCTCCTCACAGGAAGAGTCGATTGATCCATCGGTTGAACTTCTGACACAGATAAGAGATCTGTTACAAAATCGTCGCCCGTGACACTCTACTCTGCGAATTAGGATTTCTACCGGAACGATGAGGAGCTTCGTTAATAGTCGACTCGGATTTTTTCTGCTGTCTGCCGTTACGGGTCTGCTGGTTGGCACCAGTACGGTTGCACTGATTGAAAGTATCGCATTGCTTCAAAACCTGTTTTTTGGAGTCTCCGCAGAGGATGATCCGAACGACTTTGTGTCAAATTTCACCGGGTGGACTGCCCTGGTAATTCCCGTTCTTGGCGGTATTGTTATCAGTGTCTTGCTGCGGATGATGCCGGGCCAACGCTTCCATGGTATTGCAGATGTGATGGAGGCAAGTGCTTTGCGGGCAGGTAAAATGGATGTCCGTTCCAGTGTCACTGCGGCTATTGCCACTACCCTGTCTCTTGGCTCAGGTGCGCCCCTTGGACGAGAGGGCCCGGCTGTACACATTGGTGCATCTTTAACATCGTGGCTTGCCGAAACACTAAACCTTGACCGAACGCGCTCGCTGACACTATTGGGTTGTGCGGCGGCGGCTGCAGTCACGGCATCTTTTAACACACCAATTGCAGGGGTTATTTTTGCACTTGAAGTTATTGTTGGATACTACGCACTGAGAGTGTTTGCACCGGTTGTCATTGCCGCAATGGGCGCTGTGATAATTCGCCACAGTGTGTACGGTAACCGTCCGGAGTTTAGTTTGCCTGACTATCAGATCGGTTCCTTGTGGGAGCTTCCGGCTTTTGCACTACTGGGATTTATTGCAGCGTTCGTTGTACAAGGTTTCATCTATCTGGTTATTGTTTCCAGGGCAAGCTGGAATAAAACCAAGGCCCCTGTCTGGATTCGCCCCGCGATTGCCGGAGTCATGATCAGTGTACTGGCAATGTACTTTCCATTGGCACTGGGAGTGGGCTACGAGGGAACTTCACTGGCATTAAACGAAAGCCTGCCACTGGCTTTGTTGTTTGGCCTGTTGTTCGCTAAAGTGCTCGGTGGTGCTTTGGCCCTGGGTAGTGGTTATCCTGGTGGAGTATTTAGCCCGTCGTTATTTATTGGTGCGATGCTGGGTGGGGTGTTTTGGTTTGTAATGCAGATGGTTATACCGGTGCCTCTCTCGAGTCAGGGTGTGTATTCGGTGGTTGGAATGGCTGCGATTGCATCGGCTATGCTGGGTGCGCCTATCTCGACGCTGTTAATTGTTTTTGAGTTAACCATTGACTACGATCTTGTGATAGCAGTGATGCTTGCAGCGGCAATGGCAAGTACGTTCATGCAATTGATGCCGCACAGTTCTTTTTTCCGCTGGCAGTTGTCGGATCGTGGGATCAACCTAAATACAGGCCGTGATCAGGGCTTGTTAAGAACACGCACGATAGATGAATTTGTTACCCAGAATTATATTCAGGTAAAGCAGTCTGCGACACTGTCGATGGTTGAGTCATCGATGTACGCACATCGTCGTTATATTGCCATCGTTTTGAATGAAGACGCTGAGTACATTGGTAGCTTGTCTACCGATGAATTAGTGGCGGGGTCAGTCAATGATCGGAATGCGCTATGTGAATCAGTGATGAACTCCACAGAACATGCGCTACCTCACAGCACAAGTTTGCTTGCAGCGCTTCAATTTTTAAATGAGCGCGACACTAACTATGCTCCCGTGACCAAAACGGTCGAAGGCGTACATGAGGTGGTAGGCGTTATCTATCGCAGTGATGTTCTGAAGGCGCTCTACGATATGATGCGTGCTGCACGAGCAGAGGAGTATGGAGTAACCTAGTGTGCTGCGGTTTGCCTGGCTTCTGCGAGTGCCAACGCAGATTCACGCTTCGCAGAATTCCAGGGCGCAGGGCAGGGTTGAATAAAGCCGGGTCAGGTAATCTGATCCGGCTGTGAGCAGTCTGGCTTTTATTCAGCCGGAATGTCTGCGTATTCACCGCTGGTTGTCAGATATTGATCGCCGCGGTAGAAGGTCTCGTTACCACTGTCTTTCAATACCTTTAACATACCGTCAATACTGCCACCCTGAGCGGTTAGTTTTTCGGCAAATTTCAGAGGCCCGATTGCATCAAGCAGTTCGAACGGCCCTTGTGCCCAGGCAAAGCCCCAACGCATGGCGCGATCAACATTAACAATATCATTGGAAATCTGGGGCACTAGTGAACTGCTGTAGTTGAGTGTTGAGCTCATCAGATCCCAGGCGAACTTTCCTTCGGCGTCGTCACAGAACATCAGGGTAGCTATGTCATTGTGTTCGGCTTCAAGCGTTGCCGCTTGCATGGCGCGCCAGTCAAGAGACTTCAAATCAAACACCTGCATAGATTTCTCACCTGTGTCTGATTTTATCAACTTGTAAAAACCTCCACCGGTTTTGCGTCCGAGTTGACCTTGTTTCAGCATGCCAAGTTCGGCTGCCGGCATTTTAAGGTATGGGCGTCCGGCGTCGTCGGCGGGCAGGTTGGCTTCAAGGTTAGTTGCAACAGAATCCATGATGTCCAGGCCAATCAGATCTATCAAACCGTATAAGCCGGTAGGAGGCAGGCCAACAGGTTTAGACATTAAAGCATCCACTGTTTCCATTGAGAGACCGGATTCTGCGGCCTTGTGTAAACCGGATAGCATCCAGTTGCAGCCGATACGGTTGCCAATAAAGTTGACTGTGTCTTTTGCATAGACCACTCCCTTACCAAAAGGTCCGGACAGAAACTCTGCCATATTTTCCATGACAGAGGCTTCGGTCTTTGAGCCTGGAACGAGCTCGACCAGACGCATCAGGTGTACGGGATTGAAGAAGTGGGTTACCGCTATATCTTTCTGCAGCCTGGCTGGCATGTCGGCGTAGATATCTGCCAATGGAATGCCTGATGTATTGGTGGTGATTATCGATCCGTCTTTTCTTATCGTTTCAAGCTTTGTGAAAAGATCACGCTTGATCTTGAGGTCTTCAACCACTGCCTCGCAGATCCAGTCGCAGTCGGAAATTGCTTGCAGGTCTGTTTCTAGTGACCCGGCGGTGATGAGCGCTGCCTGTTCTGCTGTGATTGCCGGGCGCTTGCCCGCGGTCAGTCTTTCAATTGCGGCTTCGGCGGTTTCCTTTTTCAGGTCCAGCAGAGTGACCTTAATTCCTGTGGCGGCACTGAGTCCGGCAATTCCGGCACCCATAGTGCCTGCGCCGATCACGGCCACTTTCTGAATTGATTTTGACATGTTTTTGTACCGATCGTGTTTTTGATGTGGCGAGTTTAGGGTATGTTGGAGCGCTGCACCAGTCGCAAACGCCGGAGTGATCAGATTCTGCTCTGGTAGAATATTCCCTGAGGCAGGAGCTTCTGAAACTGCCAGGCAATTCTTATATCTCGTTAAATAATTTCAGACACACGTGTTTGAGTGTCGTGAATACAGGATTACGTAAATATGCGCCACATAGGTTTTGATACTTTGATGTTGCATGCCGGTCAGCGGCCTGACCCGGTCACTGGTGCTCGTGCGACACCGCTTTATCAAAGTACTTCGTTTGTGTTTCAGGATAGTGAGCACGCCGAGTCGCTGTTCAATGTCGGTCGCGCAGGACACGTCTACTCCCGCATATCAAATCCGACCGTTGCTGTGTTAGAAGAACGAATGGCGATGCTTGAGGGTGGTGTGGGCGCGGTCTGTACAGCCAGCGGTATGGCAGCTATCCATCTGGCTATCACTACGCTCACCGGTGCCGGGTCGCACATTGTTGCATCGCGAGCCCTGTATGGTGGTACTCACAATCTACTCGCCTATACCTTGCCACGTTTTGGAATAGAGACCACTTTTGTTGATCCGCAAAATCCACAGGAGTGGAGAGATGCAGTGCGTGACAATACACAGCTTTTCTTTGGTGAAGTTGTGGCTAACCCGGGCTGCGAAGTGCTCGATATAAAAACTATTGCTGATATTGCGCATGCGGCGTCTGTGCCGTTGGTGCTTGACTCTACATTGACGCCACCCTGTTTGATCAAGCCGATGGAACACGGTGCAGATATTGTCGTGCATTCACTGACAAAATTCATCGGCGGACACGGTGTAGCCATTGGTGGTTGTGTTGTTGATTCGGGTCAGTTCGATTGGGCCGCCTCCGGTAAATTTAAGCAGTTGTCCGAACCCTACGATGGTTTCCACGGAATGAATTTCGTAGAAGAGTTTGGACCTACGGCGTTTGCCATGCGCGCACGCAAAGAGGGTTTGCGAGATTTTGGTGCGAGTATGAGTCCCGCCAATGCATTTTATATTCTGCAAGGTTGTGAAACTCTGTCTATGCGCATGCAACGTCACATAGAAAATGCTCGTGCGATCGTTGCATTTTTATCTGAGCATGAAGCGGTGGCAAGCGTTGCCTACCCTGAGCTACCTGATCATCCCGACTGTGAGCTGGCGGCCAAGCTATTGCCGCACGGCACCACTGCAGTGTTCAGTTTTGAATTGAAAGGTGGGCGTGATGCAGGCCGTGTATTTATTGAAAAGCTTAATCTCTTTTCACATCTGGCCAATGTAGGTGACGCTAAGTCCCTGGTGATTCATCCAGCCAGTACAACTCATAGCCGGATGGATGATGCGTCATTGCGTGAAGCGGGAATATCGGAAGGTCTGGTACGACTTTCAATTGGCCTTGAAGATCAACGTGATCTGATTAATGACTTGAAGGCTGCGCTGCGTGCATCACAAAAAGGCGGTGTTGTATGAAGATTAAATACAAAGACTACGATGTCTATGTTTATACCGGTGGAGAGCAGCATCAGTCTAACCGCGATACCATGTTGTTCATACATGGCGCCGGTATGGATCATACGGTGTGGACTCTATTTTCACGATTTTGGGCCAAGGCTGGTGGCTGTAACGTCGTGGCGCTCGATCTGCCCGGGCACGGACTGACCGGTGGCGAGCCGGTTGACACTATTGAACAGCACGCGGAGTTTGTCTGTGGTGTTCTGGATAAACTGCATCTGCAAGAATCAGTGTATATAGTAGGGCATAGTATGGGGTCACTGGTGGCACTTGAGTGTGCAGCGAGGCTCAGGAATGCTGAAAAGCTAGCCATGTTGGGTACAGCGGTACCAATGGCAGTAGGGGCTCCGCTGCTCGATGCTGCACGCGACAACAATCATGCCTCTGTTGATATGATTTCATTGTTCGGGCATAGCTATGGTTCGCAGCTAGGCGGTAATCCGATTGCAGGCATCTCCGCACAACTCAGTGCAGAGCGGCTACTGAAAAATACAGTAGATGGAGTTCTGTATAAGGCACTCAATGCCTGTAATGAATATAAAGCTGGCCTCGATACGGCCGCGGGTTTAAAAATTCCGGTGGGCTTGATTCTCGGGGAGCACGATCAAATGACCTTGCGCAGAAACACGGTTGATCTGAATGAGGCTTGCGCAGATGTATCGGTAACAGTGTTGCCTGATTGTGGCCACATGATGATGTCCGAAAAGCCGGAAGCAACTCACGTCGCGCTGCGACAATTCATACAAGCCGGACCTGCCAGAGCGCACTTGTGACCACTGAGCGTTTTCAAAAAATAAAGGCCTGCCTTGATAAACGGCAGCCGGATCTTGCTGTGGTTACGGATCACATGCATAAACCGCACAACGTATCTGCCATTATGCGTACCTGCGATGCTGCCGGCGTGTTCAGTTTGCATGCGGTGATGCAGGAGAACGAGGCGTTTCGCGCTCGCAGCGGCATCGCGATGGGCAGCGACAAATGGTTGGATGTGTCCGTCCATAGCCACATCAACCCGGTGCTGGAATCTTTGCAGAGTGAGGGTTTTAGTATTGTCGCTGTGCATAAAAGTGAGCGCTCCGGTAACTACCGGGACATAGATTACTGCCAGAAGACAGCCATTCTTTTTGGTGCGGAGCTTTTCGGGGTCAGTGAAGAGGCAGCGGCGCTGGCGGATGCGCATGTCAGCATCCCTATGCAGGGAATGGTTGAGTCTTACAATGTCTCGGTAGCGGCAGCGATTGTATTGACCGAAGCGCAATTTCAGCGTGAACAGGCGGGTTTCTATGCACAGCAGCGGCTCGACCATGAAACTTATCAGCACACAGCGTTCAAATGGTATAGGCCGCGGGAGGCTGCGTACTGCGATGTGCATGGTCTGGAGTATCCGCCGATTGACCTTGAGACCGGCGAATTGCTGAATCCCGAGCGCTTCGCTGAGTTGAGAGCGTTAGCAAAATGAATCAAGTTGAAAATATTTTGTTACTAGAGTGACAAGCCGGTAACTTTTGCGACATAATGCAGTTAACCATCTCGCAATTTACGGATTGTGAGCTACGCATGCAAAACAACACATAAGAGATTGTTGATATGTCATCCAGAAACTTTCACAAACTGGGTATTTCCGTCGCCCTTGCTGTTTTCGCTACCGGGGTGGCTGAGTCGCAAGACATCAGCACTGACAATGATTTGAGCTTGTATCCACCGAACGCCCAACCGGGCGAATGCTATGCCAAAGTGCTTGTGCCGGCCAAGTACGATGTGGTTTCTGAAAAGGTCCTGAAGCGTGAGGCCAGTG
This sequence comes from uncultured Granulosicoccaceae bacterium, assembly GCA_964593315.1. GTDB lineage: Bacteria > Pseudomonadota > Gammaproteobacteria > Granulosicoccales > Granulosicoccaceae. Next base: position 7,543 of record CAZQKJ010000044.1, on the reverse strand, counting down.
ACAAGGTCACGGTGATTCCTGCTCAGTTTGAATGGGTAGAAGAGCGCGTGCTCGTTAAGGAGGCTTCTGAAGTTCTGGAAGTGATCCCAGCAGAGTTTCGATGGGTAGAAGAAAAGATAGTTGTCGAACCAGCCAGCACCCGGCTCCTCTCTGTGCCTGCGGAGTATGAGACCGTTTCAGAAAGGGTGCTGGAGCGTCCTGAGCAAACTGTCTGGAAAAAGGGTCGTGGCCCGATTGAGAAGATTGATAACACCACGGGTGAAATTCTTTGTCTCGTTGTAGAGCCCGCAGTTTTTAAAACCATCACCCGAACTATCGTTAAAAACCCGGCCACCAGTCGTTCGGTCGATGTGCCTCCTGTTTTTAAAACCGTTCGTAAGCAAGTTGTAGATAAGCCTGCAGAGGTACGAAGAAAATCTACTCCTGCTGAGTTCAGTACAGTCCGAGTACGCAAGATGGTGCAACCACCACGAGAAGAGCGGGTTAGTTTGCCAGCGGAATTTCAAACGGTTAACAAGCGCGTGAAGGTGTCTGCCGAAAGGCTTAGCTGGCAGCCGATCCTTTGTGAGACAAACGTGACTCAGGACATTATCGCGCGATTGCAGCAAGCGCTTAAAAGCGAGGGCTTTGATCCGGGTGATGTCGATGGTGTGCTGGGCAGTGCGACGCTGGGCGCAGTGGAGTCTTACCAGCGTGCGAATGGTCTTGCTCGTGGCGGAGTTACCATGGAGACAATCGAGTCGCTGAAGGTAAGACTACGCTAGTTAAAGTAACAGACATTCTTTGAAGCAGGGGCCGGGCGGCCCCTGTTGGTTTTGAACTACTGAATAGCCGTTTTTTTAGGGCGTCTACAACCTGCTAGTTGACTCAGGTTGTGAGCTCTACAAGCTTCGCGAATAGTGTTTCCCGAATCTCCTCGACTGCTCCCACACCCTCGATGCATCCAAATTTTGGTGCCGAAGGATTGCCGCTCGCAAACAGATCTTTGTAGTACTTGATCAGTGGTTCGGTGCGGTCGTGGTAGATGCCGAGTCGCTTGCGGACTGTATCTTCACGATCGTCATCACGTTGAATCAGAGGTTCTCCGGTGACGTCATCCAGTCCTTCTTTTTCAGGCTTGTTGTAGATGAGGTGATAGACGCGCCCGGATTCCAGGTGCACTCGTCTGCCACTCATGCGCTTGACGATTTCTTCGTCATCTACATTGATTTCTACCACCGCATCTATAATGACGCCGCTCTTCGTGAGTGATTCGGCCTGACCAATGGTTCGTGGAAAGCCATCCAGCAGAAAGCCCTCTTTACAGTCGGGCTCTGCGATGCGTTCTTTGACCAGACCGATAATCATTTCATCGGGTACCAGTTCTCCCTTGTCCATCAGCACTTTGGCCTTGTGTCCGATACTGGTGCCGGCGCTGATGGCTGCGCGCAGCATATCGCCGGTGGAGATTTTTGGAATATTGTATTTTTCTGCAATGAATGAAGACTGGGTGCCTTTGCCAGCACCTGGGCCTCCGAGGAGGATTACTCGCATGAAATTGCGTCCGCTAATTTAAAATTCTGGCAGCTGGCGGGGCCAATTCGATAAATTCTCCTCAGGAGTTTGGGCGCGCGCCAGCTTGATGCGACAATTATGCAATAGTTCAGTGAGTTTTGTAATGATTCCCTTGCCAACCCATGACGAGTTGCAAAAGCTTCGTCGCGATATTGTATTTTCTGACACCTTGCGTCAGAGAAATCTGACCTTTCACACCACCTGGGGTCTGTTCTCGCCACGGGAAATTGACGCAGGCAGTCGACTCCTGCTTGAGTACCTGCCAGTGCAGGAAGACACTAGGGCGCTGGATGTCGGGTGTGGCTACGGTGCTCTGGGATTGACCTTGGCTTCATTGTGTCCTGCGGGCTCGGTAACCATGGTGGATAAAGACTTTGTTGCCGTGGAATATTGCCGCAAGAATGCGGCCGTTAACGAGCTGGCGAATACCGAAATCTATCTGAGTAACGGCCTGAATCAGGTCGATTCCAGCGATTACGATTTGGTGGTGACCAATCTACCTGCGAAATCAGGTAAAGAGCTGTATACATTGATGTTCTGCGATATGTACAGTCGATTGCGACCGGGTGGCTGTTGCTACATCGTCACAATCAACGGGTTGCGCCAATTTGTTAAACGACACTTTGTGGATATTTTCGGTAACTACAAGAAAATCAAACAGGGGCCTGTGTACACGGTTGCTATGGCAACCCGGGAGTAGCGTCTGCACCTGCGGTCAGTGATCCCCCTCAACTAACGCTATGCTTACCGGAGGCTTAAACGGTGCCCTGCCGGATATTGAAAAACCTTTGAGCGTTTTCGGTTGTTGCGGTGGCAATCTCGTTTATGGATTCAGGCCTCGCGTCAGCGACAGACGCTAACACGTGTGGAAGGTTGCACGGTTCATTTCGACGAGTCTTTGGTTTTGGCCGCAACGTGCGCGGCATTAAGTACGGTGCATCGGTCTCTATCATGAGCCGGTTCAGGGGTATATCTTTTACGCAATCCAGCAGGTGAGCACCACGGCGCTCATCGCATATCCAACCGGTAATTCCGATATGACAATCCAGGGCCAGATAGTCTGCCAGGGCTTGCGCCGTATCGGTAAAACAATGCACCACCACGTCGCTCAGTGATGCTCGATGACGCATCAGGATTGCCAGAAATTCCGGATGCGCATCACGTTGGTGTAAAAACATCGGCATGTTGTTCTTTGCTGCAAGCTCGATATGAGCTTCAAAGCTCTCTATCTGCTTTTCTCTTGGCGAGATATCGCGAAAGAAATCAAGTCCTGTCTCGCCGACGGCGCAGACTTTTTGGTGTTGTAGTAACACTTCGAGCTGTGCGTAGGTTTGCTCCTGATACTGATCAGCATAGTGCGGGTGTATTCCCGCAGTAGCAGAGAATATTTCAGGCTGTTGCTCGGCAAGAGAGAGAGCCTGATGACTGTTCTCGATATCAGAGCCTGTCAGAACCAGGTGTTGAACATTTGCCTGGGTTGCGCGATCGACTACCTGATCGAGATCTTTGGCAAAAGACTCGTTGGTCAGATTTGCACCTATATCGATAAGCGGTTGTTCGGATGGAGTAATCGTGAACAAGTTATTTCCAATGAATTTTTGCGTGACTGCCATGATAATTCTGCATAGCGAAGCGGCCATAGCAACAAGATTGTGTTATTGGCCTGATACGCTATCGTAACTTACGAAAAGCAGACGATTATCTATACTTTTGAGTCTGCTTATTAAACTGGCTGCCGATCTGGTCGCCGGTCCACACGAACCTGGTGATAGTTACTCCGCATGCCTGTTTTCTACCAGCCATTGTTGTTCGCACTGATGCTGTGGTTACCGTTAAATGTATCGGCAAATCCTTCTTTTATCGAACGGCACGCCGTACAGCGTGAAATTTTTATCGAACTCGATCTACTGTTGCGTGATGGAGAAATTCAAACTGTCAAAAATCGTCGCACAGAACTCGACGGTTATCCGCTACAGGACTACCTTGATTTTAGAATTTTAAGCAAGGAAATCGCGGCACACGCCGAGCCCGCTGATCTTCTTGGGCGCGTTAACAAGTTGCAGGATCAAAAACGTATGCACCGGCGCTTGATCGGATCGATCAAAAACCGAAGCGTGGCACTGGGACGGTGGCAGGATTACAAAGTGGTGGCTGCACTCGACAATGCGCCGGTGCATCCCTGTGATGATCTGTTGGCTGGCTTGAAGACAGGCAAGCCATTCATTTTCAGCAAACCGGTGGCGGAGTTGTGGGCGGAGCCGGCGCGGCATACACAGAACTGCCACAAGGCGTTTGACATGCTGCTCGAACAGGCTCCGGATATTCCGGTTGCGGCATTGTGGAGTCGAGTGGTATCGCTGGTAAAACGTGGCGATGCAGATCCGGTTGGCAAGTTGCTCAAGTATTTTAACCGGCGTGATCAACGCGTCATTTCTGGTTGGATTGCAGCGCTTGATGAACCACAGAAATTATTGACTTCAGATAAGCTGCATGGCAATAGCGCATACCATGCGCAGGTAGCAGAATTTTTGCTGAAGCGTTGGGCACGCAAAGATCTGCTATCAGCAACAGAGTTCTGGGCTGATAACGCGCACCGGTTTGGCCATAACAATAAGAGCGTGCAGAAAACGCTTGCACGCTACGCGGTACTCGCGGCCAAGCGCGGCATGCCGGAGAGTGCCGATCTCCTCAGTCAGGTTGAGAGTGAACGCGATGTTCGCTATTGGCGAGTACGGCTGGCACTACTCAATCGCGATTGGGAACAGTGTGTTGCCCGATTGGATGAGCTCACTGACAAAGAGCAATCGCAGATACGCTGGCAGTACTGGCGTGCACGGTGTCTTGAGTCGCAAGGTTTTATGTCGGCCGCCAATCGCATCTATGAGAAAGCCGCTAAGCACTTTGAGTACTATGGTTTTATGGCAGCTGACAGGCTCTCAAAAACCTACCCGATAACTACTCGGCAACCATTGATCAATGAAGCAGAGATAGAAGCCATACGTAAGTCCCCTGAGATAGCTCGTGCGATTGAGTTCTTTTTGATTGATGTGCCCTGGGAAGGCCGGATTGCATGGAATGCTGCGGTTAAACCTTTTAGTAAAGACAGATACCTTGCAGCGGCAAGTGTTGCAGAGTCAGTGGGTTGGCATGATCGTGCATTGAAGGCTGTGGTCGCAGCCGGTGAAGACGATGCGCTCGATACGCTCTTTCCCACACCACACAGAAGCTATGTGCAGAAAACAGCAAAGCGATTTTCTGTACAGCGAGAATATGTTTATGGTGTGATGCGACAGGAAAGCCGGTTTATGTCCGATATCAGATCTTCGGCAGGTGCAGTGGGGTTGATGCAGCTAATGCCTGCCACTGCAAAGCAGATGGGTAAGAAGCTTGGCGTTAGTGCGCCTAAATGGAAGTTGATAGACAGTGAACTGAATATCCAGCTGGGTGTGTCCTACCTAAATCATGTGCTTAAACGTTTTGACAATAATTTAGTGCTGGCAACTGCCGCCTACAATGCAGGACCGACCCGGGTCAGCAAATGGTTGGTCGACCAGCCAATGGCTGCAGATGTATGGGTTGAAGCGATTCCGTTTGATGAAACCCGTACCTACGTGAAAGCTGTGTTGTTCAATACAGTGGTATCTGAATGGATATTGAACGATGGTATTGCTACTCGATTGCAGGAACGGATGCCGGAGCTCTTGCCTGAACTGTTAGTAGCGCAGTAGTGATCAAAGCTGATAGTTCACTCAAACGAGTCACTGCTCTTGCCTGAGCTAGTAAGGCAAGCTGTTACTGGCTGAAGTGTTGAGCTAAATCGCGGCGGGGCATACTTGCCCTTATTTCGTAGTCCCCATCCGACTGCAATATTTTTAACGCGTTACTTCGACTCTGCTGCTGAGCCACCCAGGCACTCGGGTGAAACGGTTGCTGATTCACCACGGTCAGACCATTCCTTCGGGGTGAAGGTATGCAGCGCCAAAGCGTGCACCCCGTTGTTTAGCTCATCGGCTAATAGCTTGTTGATCAACCTGTGTCGACTTAGCAGGTTTTTGTTTTCGAATTCGTCACTTACCAGCACTACCCGAAAATGTGTCTCGGAGTTGGCAGGTACGCTATGCATGTGGCTTTCGTTCTGTACATCGAGTACGGCGATGTCCAGCGCCGCCTGCAGCTTTGACTGTATTGTGGTCTGTACACTCATAGTGTCGATACGCTGTTTGGTTTAGGCTGTTGAGGATCAGGCGGAGTTTAGGATCGTGGTTCTGGTTTGACCCCGGCCTGATACGGCTGCATCGAGAATACAATAATTAGGGCAAGCGGTTTCTGATATGCTAGTGATATCGACAATTTTTTCAATTATCAGCAATGTCACAACTTCAACTAAGCGGACCGTTTGTTAAAGAGGTCAGAGATGTTCTGGCGAAGCATGACCCCGCAGCACAAGATCCGGGAGTCGCCTCGCAGTACTTGAGTGCGATCATTGGATTCCTGCTTGGTCAGGAAGATATGCCGGAGCCGCAAAAACAGGAAGTACTGGAGGAGCTGATGGCGTTTGCAGGACAAGTATCAGCCGATGTGTCGCGACAAAAATCTGAGCAAATGCAATCGGCATCCGGTGTCTGGAAACCAGGTAACTCCTAGCTCGTCCAATACCCCGGTAATGCCAGTGTGTCTTTCACGCATGCATTGAACCCGTTCCTCAATAATTGCTTGCTGCGTGTCTTACTTTTGCAGCTTGAATTGTTGTTGATTTACCACTGTATAGCTGGACCGACTGAAGATCAGTTCAGCCAGTGACAACACGTCTTAAACGGTCAATTGGCCATAAAACAAAGGTACAAGTCATGTCAAAAGCAACCGCCAGACATATTCTGGTTGATTCAGAAGAGAAATGTCTGGATCTTAAGAAACAAATAACTGATGGCGCCGACTTTGCAGCGCTTGCCTCAGAGCACTCAAGCTGTCCTTCTGGCAAGCAAGGTGGTGACCTGGGTTCATTCGGGCCCGGCATGATGGTGCCCGAGTTCGACAAGGTGGTTTTCAATGAAGCCGTCGGCGAAGTACACGGTCCGGTAAAAACCCAGTTCGGTTATCACTTGCTGGAAGTTACCTCCAGAGATTAAATAGCCACCGAGCTATTTGTGCTTGCGGGCAGTGGTGCATTGCCCGCGAGTGTTGTGCAAGTTGTGACTTCGCACCGTTGTTCTGCAACTATCCTCATGCCGCCGCACAGATTGCCCGGCGCTGCGGAATATCGTCAATCCCTTTCTCTTTATTACTGATCGATTACCGGCTGTCTGCTGGCTCGGTGTTGTAAAGACGCCGTTGTAGAAGTGAATTTGTCAGCTGTCGGTAAGACAATCCTCATAGATCGGCAGTGTCTGAATATTTAAGAATCATTCTCGTTAAATGCCAGTGCGGACCACTCACCAATGGGTATCTGTGAGTGTTGGTTTTTTGCCATGCAGTGATTCTTATGATCCCCATCAATAGTAATATTGTGTCATTAAAGTTACATCGCGGTTAAGCTACGGTGGTTGGCAAATCGGCTTGCTCCTCTCTAACCTACTAATATTTAATGATTAAATAAGAGATCAATGACTTGTTGTATCAATAAAACAAATTGGAAATAAATTGATACAGGTGTTGTTTTTTTCTCAATTCGAAATTAAAGTGGTTGTGTGTTCGGGGCAGACACTGGGGTGTCTGACACCGCGGCTTCTGGTCCGGCACGGCGTTACAGGAGATAAAAAAAATAAAGGGAAATAACAACAATAAATAGTGCGAATCTGAGCACTGCGCAGTGCTTGAAACTTCTTCTGTCAGTCTGGATATAGCGGGTCCGGACAGACGATGGAAGGTGGCGAGTAGTAAAGCCACGACTGGTAATACTAATAATAATAAAAAATGTGCGTGAAATTTCAGGGCGTCCCTCGGCGCCCTTTTTTTCGTCTCCAGCATTTACCATTGCCAAAGCGAACTGAAG
>CAZQKJ010000043.1:0-16091 GCA_964593315.1 uncultured Granulosicoccaceae bacterium | reverse complement strand
AGCCAGTCAAGTCAGTAGCCTGCGTCGTGAAGTGACTACCGTGCTTTCAGTGGCTGACGCCTATGACGAAGTACTGATCAACCTCGAAAGCGGTGGTGGCACAGTGCATGGCTATGGTCTGGCCGCAGCTCAGCTTGAAAGAGTGCGTAACCGGAATATCGAATTGACTGTCTGTGTTGATAAAGTAGCCGCCAGTGGTGGTTACCTGATGGCTTGTGTAGCGAATAAGATTATAGCCGCACCCTTTGCAATCATTGGTTCAATTGGTGTGATGGCGCAAATACCTAATGTTCACCGCCTGTTGAAGAAACATGATATTGATGTTGAGTTGCTAACAGCCGGAGAGTACAAGCGAACACTGACGGTCATGGGGGAAAACACTGAGCAGGGGCGCGAAAAGTTTTTGTCTGACTTGCAAGTGATACACGATCAGTTTAAAAACTTTATCTCAAAGTTTCGTCCGCAAACCAATATCGCAGAAGTAGCTACTGGAGAAGTGTGGAGTGGTCAGGAAGCGCTGGGGATGAATTTGATAGATCAGGTGCAAACCAGTGACGAGTATATTGTTAGCAGTTGCGAAGTGGCTGATGTTTACAGGGTGAAGTACAAGATCAAGAAGAGTTTGCCGGAGAAGTTCGGCTTTGCCGCGGAGGCAACTCTGGAAAGAGTGCTGGACAAGTGGTTGCAGCGTGCCAACAGCAACCGTTATCTTGGCTAGATTTAGTTTTCAGCGGCCTAGATAAGAAAGCCGGCCTAGACAGGCGACTCTAACAACAACCTGTGTTGTTCTAAATAATATAGGGTGTTCCAGATGCCTACTCAGCAGTTGCCAACTACTTGCTGGCGGTGGCGTTGCGTCTGCCGCTTCCGGCAATATTAACGCCGTACTTTTTCATCAGACGATAAAGCGTTACCCGTGACACACCTAGCTGGCCGGCAGTTTCTGTCACGTTGTTGTAATTTCGCTCCAGCGCCTTGCGGATAAAATTGCCCTCGGCTTTGGCTCGAACTTCATCAAGATTAGTCGGTGTATCACTATCACCGTCGGCACCATCCTGAGATCCCAATCCCAGATCTGAAGCCTGTATCAGACTGCTTTCGCACATCACCATGGACTGACGAATTCTGTTCAGTAACTCACGAACATTGCCTGGCCAGTGGTGTTGATGCATGGAGATTTTTGCCTGTTGCGAAAATCCTTTGATGCGTCCAGGTGATTCTGCGGAAAATTTGTTGAAGAAATACTGTGCAAGTCCGTCTACATCACCGATACGATCACGCAGTGGCGGGATCTCTACATGCAGTATGTTGAGCCGGTAGTAAAGGTCTTCACGGAAAACACCGTTTGCAACTGCATCATCTATGTTGTTGTGGCTTGATGTGATAATGCGTACATCAATGTTTTTCTGTCCGCCTTTACGATCGTCAATCTGCCCGGTTTGCATAAAGCGAAGCAGTAGCATTTGTTGTGTCGCTGGCAGGTCGGTTATTGAATCCAGAAATAACGAGCCGCCGTCGGCTTCTTCCAGTTTGCCGGCTTCTGTGTCCGTACCGAAAAGTACTTCACTGATTTGGCTCTCTGGCACGGTCGCACAGCTGACCGATACAAACGGGCCTTCATTGCGAGGTGATTGATTGTGCAGTGCCTTACTAACCAGTTCTTTACCCGTTCCGGTTTCGCCGGTGATCATTACCGGTGCGTCGACGCGTGCTGATTTCTTGATCGTGGTGTAGAGCGCCAGCATGGTTTCACTCTGGCCCACCATTTGGGTGCCTTCGTCTGCGATGATGTCCTGCAGTGCCGGCTTTGGGCGCAGCAGTGACATCCCGTAAGCGTGGCCGAGTGTTGCGACTAATTGATCGTGATCACAGGGTAGTGTGTGGTAGTCGTGACAATGATCCGAAATCAGGGCTGCAACTTTTTCGTCCTCAACCAGGTCGGACTTGGTAACCATCACCCAATGTATGTGGTGACGAGCCAGTAACTCTCCCAGTTCGGTCTGATGAACCGGATCAGTGAATATGGCCACGCCAACATGGTATTCGTTGTTGTAGAGGCGTTTGCCAGCGACAGCAAAGTCAGTCGCGATATCTACTTTCCAGCCAGCTTTCTGGATGGACTCGGGTATGTCCGCATGAGAGTTGCTCAGATCGCACACCAGTACGCTGCGATCGGTTGACGATCGCCGGCTGTCAGCACCAACTTGCTTGTTGCTGTTATTTTGAGTCGTTTTCATGCAGCGGTTACTTCCAATTGCGTCGCGAGCAAACATCCACTGTTTGCTTAAGCGCTCGAGTTAGCCTGGTTCAACGCTATCCGGCGTGATGGACAGCACAGAAGAGTCAAGGATAACCAACGACGCCAGCGGTTTCCCCGCAAGACGTCATAAATTTGACAGTCTGTTTCAGAATGTATCCGTATAGCCATTCTGGATGTCGAAATAGTAACAGTTTTCAATTCATATTCAATGAGATTCAGTCCGAGAAATGAACCCAGGATGAATTTAATTCTGCAGTGATTGCTCAAATTGAGAGTTCGGTATTTTTCACCAATTAGCGATTTCGCCGGTTGAAATTAGCAACACCTACTGTAAATTCAGGGAGTTATGGACCTTGTGCCGGTTTCGATACGCTTATTTGCGAATCTGGCCGTTGCTCTCGCTGTTTGAACTTCTGAATTTTTCCGGTCGAAGTCTTGGGTAAATCAGTGAAAATGATTCTACCCGGGCTTTTGAAATGCGCCATCTTTGTCTCTACACCAATCGATTAGCGCTTGCTCAGAGGGCCGACTGTCGGTTTTCAGTGCCACAAATGCTTAGGGTGGTTTTTTCACCCCCCATTTCTGATGCGGCATGGCAACCACCGTGGCCTGTGCGCATTCAGCGTAGGTGTTTGTTCGTATGCAAAGCTATATGAAGATCAGCCGTATTAGCCGGGTTTGATCGAAACTGGCTTGCTAATTGTTTTGATATTGCAGGCCAGTTTGTGAGGCGATATGTGTTGTGCGCGCATTATCTGTCACAAAATTGTCAGCGAGTAAATTCGCTGATGGGCTGGAAACTTTAGCAGTCCTGTGGCGTCTATCTCGACGACGACTGACTTACTCAACGGAATTAATCGAATGATCCTTAAACTTACTGGTATTTCAATGTTGCGCAGCGTGTTCTTTAAAGTGTGTGTTGCTGTGGCTCTGACCATCGGTGCAGGAAGCGTCAGTGCTGGTATGGAACTGCAGGCAGTCGAAGATGGTGCCGCAGCGGATCTGGATGAGCTCACTGGTAATGGCAAGTGGACATTAGTCATGGTCTGGGCGATTAACTGCCACATTTGCCACGAACAGAAGCCGGAAATTTCAGCCTTTCACGATAAGCACAAAGACTCTTTAGCCCATGTGGTCGGAATCTCTCTTGACGGTGTTGATCGGGTTGAAGCAGTGAAAAACTACATTGATAAGAATAACGTGTCTTTCCCGAGTTATGTCGGTGATGTCGGTATTATCGCTTCTCACTACTATGGCATGACCGAAGCGAATCTTCGTGGCACGCCTACCTATCTTCTTTTCAGCCCCGAAGGTGAGTTGCTTGGTAATAACCCCGGCAAGCTAACCGTCAGTGCTATCGAAAGCTTCATTGCTCGCAAGACCGCAGAAGGATAGATTCAGAATTATGGGTATTAGCGCTAGTGCCTATTCAGAAACAGCGCTACTGCGGTCGGCTCATGAGACGCGAACTTTCTCCGACTACATGTTGTAGTTACTTATGAATAACTAAGCGCCTACATGTAGCAGAAGAAATTTCACGCACGTGAGTCAACCTCGCTACGCCCTGTTTCTGGATAGGCACTATAGCTAGCTTCTACTTTGCAAAGCGCGCGAGTGCTGGTAGCAGGCGTCGATTGTCATCTGACTTGGGTCGGCGCCCGGCCAGTCTGTCTTCGAAGTACTGTAGTTTCCAGCGCGCAGAACGAGTGTCTTCCGCTTCTTCTCCAAAAATGCCACGATAAACATTGAGTGCCAGTCGCTGATGTGTGATGGCCTCGTCGAGGTCATCTTTAGAATCTTCCGCAATCCATGCCAGTGCTTCAAGAGTTTGCGCGGTTTCGGTGTGGTACAAGCCGACAGACTGGGTTTGAATATCCAGTGCTCGATTGTATTGTTGCTCTGCCACTAACGGGTCCGGCTCCAGAAGTGCTGCCAGAAAAAAGGTTCTTGCGAGTCGAGGGTCATCTACACCGAAACCGGTTGCCATTTTGCGAGCAGTGCGAATCCATGGTGCAGGATCGCCATCGCTGGACATTAGATAGAACTCCGCATTCTCAACTGCAATGCGCCACATCTCATCTTCCTCCGAGGCAATGATGAATTGCTCAGGGTTATCTTTGTCCGCGGACTTTTTAGCTGCGGCAGCAAGAGTTCCGGCACTTCTGGAGGCTGCCAGATCAATCATTGGATCGGATTCAGCCGTCACTTTGGAATCTGCCTGTGGCCCAATTACTTTGTTCGAGTCGGTGGGGTTGGTGGCCAGCGGCAGTGCCTCTAAGGTTGCATTGGCGTACGCCTCATCATTGATTGCTTCATCTACCTGATTGTCTTCTGGAGATGGGGCTGCAACTGACTCCACCGGAATTGGTTGGTTGGCGTTGTTACTGTTACTGGATGTAGTCTCAAAAGAATCCAGTTTTAGTGAGCTATTACTGATGACATTAAAAAGTAGAACTGCGAAAACAGCTGCACTGGCGACTAGTGCTGCATCGCGGTAGTTCAGCCCCGGGATGTTTCCGCGCTTGCCAATTATCGCTGCTACTTTTGGTTTTGGTCTTTTAACGCTGCTTGATGAAGTTGCCAAATGAAAACTGCGGACGCCTGTGTGGGTAAAGCCCAGTAATTGTGTATCGGTCTGTCGCAATACCGTGCTGTCAAGAAGAAGCTCGACATAGCTGGTATAGGCGTTGCGTTCGGCGATTGTATGTTGGTTTGCATCCATTTGTACGGCTGCTTCATGCGGTCTATGAGTGGATGTCAGCTTCAGATGCGTTTTCAGTTGAGATGCAAGGTTTGCAGAACTGGCGCTTTGGACATAAAAGTCTGTGGCGCGCGCGATAGTCGCATCCAGCTGTAGCGCACCTGGCTCCGAAGCAGTAATAAGGCGTCTCCCATCAGCATAGTAGCTGGTGAAATAAACCCAGCTCTCCAGATGGTAGAGATTGGTCAGAATAGCGTAGGTGTTGTGTTCCGTGTTCAGGTATACCGCCAGCCGCACATCTGTGTGTGGTTCTTTGCCAATACCATTTTCAACTACGATATCGTGGGAAAAAATAAACCCGGCGTCTTGCAGTTTATCGCGGTAGATAGTGGACACCGGATCTTCCACCGGTGGTCTCAGCGTGTGGTTCTGCACCTTGAATTTCGGTGCAGGGAACCTAAGATCCAGTAACTGCTGGATGTTCGGCATCTTTTCGTTTCTATTCATCAATTTTTCTTATGCGAATTGATTTTTCGATGGCGAACCGGACACGCTCATCGCTGTACGGTTTATACTTGGGGTAAAGCCGTCCGGGATGCGGGATTTGCTCTGCATGGCAAGAGTAGTTCTTTTGCTTCGGACTGTCTGCTTGCAGGGCTAGGGCATGCAGGTTTTAACAGGTCCGTGTATAGCGAATTCAACGTCTCAAACGGGACTGCCAAAAACTTAACACCAACCTGGCTACAGGGCAACCGGAATACCCGCCGGAATACAGTGCTTTCAACTAATTTAACTACCTGCCAGGTACATCCAATCTGCGGAGCTATTGGTAATGACTGACGCGAAACTTCGGCGATTTCGACAATTGGGAATGATTACAGTGGCTGCGGTCTACTGCTTGATTCTGATCGCAGGTGCGGTTCGCGCAACCGGATCCGGAATGGGCTGCCCGGATTGGCCGACTTGTTTTGGTCAATGGATACCGCCGGTCAGTGAGAGTCAGTTGCCTGCCAATTATCAAGAGGTATACGCTGATCGCGGCTATGCCGACACGACTTTTAACGCCAAAAAGACCTGGATCGAATATTCCAACCGGCTTGTGGGGGTGATGATCGGCATTTTGATTTTTCTAACTATGCTGGCATCGAGACATTTCAGGCAACACAACGCGATGGTAACCAAACTTTCTGTGTTGGCCTTTTTGGCGGTAGTTTTTCAAGGATGGCTGGGCTCACGTGTGGTCGCGAGTAATCTTCATCCGGGTATGATTACGCTGCACATGCTGCTGGCGCAGTTGATCGTTGCGATGCTCATTGTTGCTGTTATGCGATCGCAGAGGGAAGTCATCAGTGGCGAAAGCATGGAAAAACTACCGAAGGTGTTTAAAACTGTGCTTACCGTTGCCATGTGTATGACGTTGTTGCAGATGGTCATGGGTACACAGGTTCGCGAGGCGATCGATATTATTGGTCGCAGTGATCAGGTTCGAAGTGTCTGGATTGAACAACTGCCACTTATCTTTAAAGTACACAGATCATTCTCTTCCTTAATTCTTTTTACTAACCTGTGGCTGGTATGGCAGGTCTGGAAACATATAGTCCCAGGTCACCCCATGCGTCGGTTTGCTGTGGCTCAGGGTGGGTTAATAGTGTCGACCATACTGATTGGGGTCATCATGGACCGGATGCATATTCCGGCGTTTTTCCAACCGTTTCACCTTTGGCTGGCCTCGCTTATTTTCGGGGTGCAAATCACGGTTTTTCTTTTTCTGAGATACGGTATACAGAAATCTTCAGATATGAGTAATCGATCGGATGCGGTAGGCGGTGTGCTGGGTGCGGGTGCCTAGACTTGTAGGTTACAACCGGTTTTAAGCGTCGCAAATCGCTGTTTTGTCACAGTGCAATCTTGTTGCATCAGTTACCATCGGGGCATTCTATAACGCTGCGATTAGTGTAGCCGGGGCCTTAAATTGACGTATGTGATTGCTCTGCCGTGTCTTGCTGCTGTCTACTTTATGACAAGCGGTTTTGGTCTGTCCAGATCGGGATTCGCCACTTTCTGCCTACTGCTTACCGTGCTGTTTGCCAAGTTGCAGTGGTTTGTGCCGGGTGTTGATGCAATCATCGCTACCTGTCTTACGATGGCGGTTGCCAACTTAAGTCTGTGGTTCTATGACAGATTCCTGATGGAAGATGTTCCAGAGGCAGAGCTTAAGCAACAGCTTCAGCAGCAAGTGGTAAAGCAGCGTGTCGGTAACGTCTGCAGTCAGCACACGCACGACTTTGCTGTGTGTCCTCACGACAGCATCTTTGCGATAGCACTTATCAATAGCGGCGACTGGTCAGCACTTTCAGAATCGATCAACAATATGACTCTGGCAGAGCGCCAGGGTTTTTATGCCAATCTAAAGTACAGCTCTGTCAGTGAACGTGCACTGCAGGAAGTCATTAATGCCCACCCGAACGATGTTGATGCACACATCCTTATGGGGCATGTGAAGCTGTGCTTTGCCAAGAGACTGGGCTTGAAGCCTGGTGGAAAACTGGATGAGTCAATGGCGGCTTCAGTGTCTCAGGCGTTTAAACATTTTAATTTGGCGCTGAGAGCTCGAGCTGATGACCCGGAAGCTCTGTGTGGCTTGTTGATGGCGAAGGGTTTTACCGGTCTGCGTGCAGCCCATATTTTGCACAGCCTAGAAAAACTGCTCGCTGTAGATCCTGAACACATGCACGGTGTAATTGCTGCAGCCAGATTTCTCGTCACTTCAACAGCTCAGGCAAATGAATTTGTATCTGTGGTTGAAAGTACTGTTGCCGGTCGTGCAGATGCGACTGTCGCGATCGCAAAAATACTTTCTCACATTGAGTGTCTGAGCTTTATCGAGAATGGCGCGAATAATTCTCAAGTGATAGCAGACGTATATAAACAGCTGCAGCGTTACAAAGGCGAGACCGAAACTCCAGGTAGTTATCAGCAGAGAATTTCAAACAATATTATTGCGTACATGCTGCAACTGATTGGCGACAACGAGCAGTCCAAACAGTATCTTGAGAAAATTAATGGTCTGGTTAGCCCGTATCCGTGGCAGATGAATTCAACGCCTTAGCGGTTGATCATAGAGGCGGCAAAAGCTTATTGCCGTCAAGATTTCTCTGTCAGGCTTGATCAACCGATAACATGATACGCTAGTCTAATACTCGTCCCGAGACCAGCGCCATGAGCTCAAATACGCCGAACAACGACGCATACCTGCCAAGTGGCGAATCGCTACCGAACTGGCGAGCACCGCAATCGCCATCATGCGAGCCACTGCTTGGCGATTACTGTACGCTGCGTCCGCTGGTGCAGGATCACGCCTCATCATTGTATGACGCGTACACCACTGAACACTCAGAACACCATTGGGCGTATCTTCCGTATGGTCCGTACAGTTCGTTGTCAGAGTTCGAGCGTTTTATTGAGCTGCAGGCGGCCAGTACTGATCCGGCGTTCTACAGTGTATTTGTGGATGATAAACCGTTAGGTGTTGCCAGTTACCTGAGAATTAAACCGGCTGATGGTTCTATAGAGGTCGGGCATATACATTTCTCATCATTGTTGCAAAATACACGTGCTGCGACTGAAGCCATGTTTCTAATGATGGAAGCTGTTTTTTCTCTCGGCTATCGACGCTATGAGTGGAAATGCAATGCACTCAATGAACCTTCTATGCAGGCGGCAAGACGACTGGGTTTTACTTTTGAAGGTATTTTTCGGCAGGCAACAGTCGTTAAAGGATGCAATCGGGATACAGCCTGGTTTAGCGTTATAGACGGTGAGTGGCCGGCACTAAAAAGAGGCTACCAGCGCTGGCTGGCCGCGACCAATTTTGATGATCACGGCCAGCAAATAGCGCGGCTGTCGGATTGTATTGCCGGGTAAACGGATTATGCGGCTTATAGGTTGCGTGAACCCTTAAATACAATATCCGCTACGTCTTCGTAAGTCTTTGCAAAGTGTACTTTGACTCCGCGCCTGACCGATGGGCTGAGTTCATCGTAGTCGCGCTGGTTGTCGAACGGCAGAATGGCGGTTTTAACTCCCAGACGCTTAGTTGCAATCAACTTTTCCTTGATGCCGCCCACTGGCAGCACTTGCCCGGTTAAAGTCAGCTCGCCCGTCATGGCGATATTGGAGTTCACTTTCTTGTTTAGTGCAAGAGACAGCAATGCTGTAGCCATAGTAATACCTGCACTTGGACCATCTTTGGGTGTAGCACCCTCGGGGACATGCAAGTGAACAAACGCGTTGTTGTTCAGGTCTTTTTTGGCTTTGTAGTCTGAAAGGTTGGAGGTTACATAGCTGTACGCGATTTCTGCAGACTCTTTCATCACTGCGCCGAGATTGCCCGTTAGTTTGAAACCACTTTTTTTATTGTTCACTACGGACGCTTCGATAGGCAGGGTGGCGCCGCCCATGGCGGTCCATGCGAGTCCGGTAACAACGCCTACTCCGGTCAGTTGTCTCTCTTTTCTGAAGATCGGAGGCCCAACATAGTCGGCCAGTGTTTTTTCACTGATAGTGACCTTGCGGCTGCCGCCCAGTAGTTTGACCACTGCTTTGCGCAGGATTTTAGCCAACAGCTTTTCGAGATTTCTCACACCGGCTTCCCGAGCGTAGCCTTCTATCAGGGTTTTCAAGGCTGCATCTTTAAGGTCGACTTTCGATGCGGCTACTTTGTTTTTCTCAAGCAATCTTGGCCACAGGTGTTTGGCTGCGATCTTGAATTTTTCTTCCGGCAGGTAGCCTGCCAGTCTGATGCCGTCCATTCTATCCAGCAGCGGGCGAGGAATAGTATCCAGCTGATTGGCGGTACAGACAAACAACACACGTGAAAGATCAACGCGCAGGTCGAGGTAGTGATCCAGGAACTCACTGTTTTGTTCAGGGTCGAGCACTTCCAGCAGTGCAGATGCAGGGTCTCCCTGAAAGGATGCACCAATTTTATCGACTTCATCCAGCATGATGACGGGGTTGTCTACCTGCACTTCTTTAAGCGCTTGTACCAGTTTGCCAGGCATGGCACCTATGTAGGTGCGTCGATGGCCTTTTATCTCTGCCTCATCGCGCATGCCGCCCAGACTGAAACGGTAGAATTTTCTACCCAGTGAATCTGCAATCGATCTGCCAATAGAAGTTTTACCAACGCCCGGTGGTCCTACCAGTAGCAAGATAGAGCCAGAGATCTCTCCGCGATAAGCGCCCAGAGCCAGAAATTCCAGAATCCGGTCTTTGACATCATCCAGTCCTGCATGCTCGCGATTGAGTATTCTGCGTGCCTTTTTCAGATCGAGCTTGTCCTGAGAGTGAACACCCCAGGGCACATGTGTCATCCAGTCGAGGTAGTTACGCGTCACGCCGTATTCTGGTGACCCTGTTTCCAGTACGGATAGTTTATTCAGTTCTTCGTCGAAGCGTTTTTTTACTGTTTCATTCGGTTCGCGTTCATCCATGCGTTTACTAAATAGCTCTATATCGGCAGTACGATCATCCTTGGCAATACCCAGTTCACGCTGTATGACTTTCAACTGTTCCTTTAAGAAAAAGTCACGTTGGTTTTTATGTATCTTGTTTTCAACTTCCTGCCTGATTTCGCCCTGAAGCCTGGCCATTTCAATCTCTTTTCGAAGCAGCAGCAGTACTTTTTCCATACGTTTGAGTATGGGTAGCGTATCTAGTACTTCCTGGAGTTCGTCACCCGGTGCAGTGGTAATCGCTGCGGCGAAATCCGCCAGTGGTGAAGGCTCATTCAGATTGAAGTGATTTAGGAAATTTTTAAGCTCCTCGCTGTAAAGCGGATTGAGCGGTACTAGCTCTTTAATTGCCTGTATGAGCGCCATCGCGTAAGACTTTACATCTTCGCGATTTTCTTCCGGCTCAACGGGGTAGTCAACTGATCCCACAAAAGGCGGCGCCTTTCTCAACCATTTATCGATGGTGAATCGCTGTAAGCCCTGAGCAATAAACTGAATACTCGACTCTTGCTCCACAACATTGTGTAGTCGCACGACACAACCGGTTTTTGAAAATTCGGTTGGATCCGGAATGTCCTGAGCATCATCCTTGACATACACCAGGCCTACAACATGTTGATCGTCTTCGTGTAGTTTTTCAAACGTGCTGCGCCAATGATCTTTATCAACCACCAGCGGCTGTATTTGTGCAGGAAAGAAAGGTCGCTCATAAACCGGCAGTATCAATATTTTCGAAGGGAGTGCCTGACCGGGCAGAATCAAACCGGTGCCTTTTTGATTCCTTTTGGGTATCACTTGTGGATCGTCTTTACTCATATTGTAGAGCTTAACCTGTTTGGCAATTTGCTTGATGAGACGGCAAAGTATTTTACGAGTGTCGACCAGGCCAATGCCATGGTGTTAACCGAAGGCCTGATGACTGTGAAGGCTTTGACCGACTGATAAATTAGGGTGGGTGTAAAGGTATGCGAGGAATCCGTGAATTCAAGTGGTTCAACACTCGGATATCGCAGGCAATGTACCAACAAAGGCCGAATTGTTAAAAGCCAGTATTACAGTTTTTTCGGAGGCCGGTTAGTAGCCGAGTATTGAAACAGGAAGATAGCCCGTGAATGTTACTTTTGGGCCGGATTGGTGAATCAATTCGGCTCGTCTGCAAGCGTGAGTGTGACTGCCGCTGCAGAGACGATGTCTTCCACACTGGCGCCACGTGACAGATCGCATACGGGTTTTGAGAAACCTTGCAAGATCGGGCCGATTGCCTGAGCGCCTCCACAGTACTGCACCAGTTTGTAGGCGATATTGCCAGAATTGAGATCGGGGAAGATCAATACGTTGGCCTGGCCTGCCACTTCACCGGGATCTTCCAGTTTGGTGT
Organism: uncultured Granulosicoccaceae bacterium; assembly: GCA_964593315.1. Lineage (GTDB taxonomy): Bacteria > Pseudomonadota > Gammaproteobacteria > Granulosicoccales > Granulosicoccaceae. The sequence continues at coordinate 4,236 of CAZQKJ010000043.1, read as the reverse complement.
TTGCTACCCGTTTGATCAGTGCAGTGTCAGCTTGTAGCTCGCCTTCAATATAGATGTGAGGTGCGCGCTCGCGAACAATTTGCACCGCGGACGCCACTTTGCTGACGCTCGTGTGACGTGCACTGCCATGGGTTGAGAAAGACAGCATCGCCACCCGCGGTTCTGTGTTCAGTAGTTTTCTGGCACTCTCGGCAGAAGTGATTGCTATCTCGGCAAGTTGTTCTTCGGTTGGGGCAATATTCAATGCGCAGTCGGCAAACAGTAGTGAACGGCTGACGTCTTCGGCCGGATTTTGTAAGCCCATGATGAAAAAGCTCGACAGGGTTTCAATACCGGGTTTTGGCCCGACGGCAAATGATGCGGAAAGTACTTCGGCTGTCGGCAGCACGGCACCTGCGACCATCGCATCTACTTCACCGGTGTGCAGCATCGCCACAGATCGATACACTGGTTGTTGAATAAATTCGGTGACTGTTTGTTCGGTTATCTTGCGTTTCTTACCGATCAGGCTGCGGACCTGGTTTTCAGGAGCGCTCTGGTTGGTATCGATAATTTGAATCTGTGATAAATCGTGTTCAGCTGAAGCCGCTGTGGTCGTGATTTTAGACGCATCGCCGAGTAAAACTGGCGTGGCAATTTTTTTCTCTAACAGTTCGAGTGCCGCGGCCTGCACACGCGGATCGTCTCCTTCTGGCAGTGCCAGTCGCGCTGTCTGGGATGTACAGTATTGAATGCAGTTCTGTATTACTTCACTCATTGCGCGCCTGATGCCATACGTTGGGTTGGGTCTGTGGGCGGAGGATAACACTTGCTTGTGCGTTGTATCGACCGGACACAAGGTAGGTGCCGTGTAAATACATCTCTGACAATAACTGATGCTGGCCGAGTGGGGTGCTACCGTCCGGTTCTGGGTTTGCAATCTGCGAATCTCCTGTGTTTTCAGTATGGCATCAACTTTGGGTGATTCGACAATACTCGGTATAAACGGGCTGCAATTGTGGTGAGCAAGTATTCGATAAAGGTATTTAAAACAGATACTTAATACTATTCTGAATCAGAATTGAGTAGGCTTGCACGGTGTTTGCACCCGGTAAATACGAATTACCTCACAGTGTAATGTTTATCACTCTTTGGCTGTTCGGTGGCATCAGTTTGTCGTCACCATCCCGGCACAGGCCAGAGCCAGTCAGACCAGTCTGAGTAGACGCTTGTTCAATAGTAATCCCAGTCGTGTTCACGTGATTTTCACTATGGCTTTTTGTCTGGTGGTGCTGTGCGTGGCGTTGGCGTTCTCTTTTGGTGTTATACAATTAGAGACTGGCAAAGTAACCGTTGCTGTGACTCTTGAGAGCTTTTCAAGTCTGACACAGGCAGGTGTGCGAGGAGCCGTGGCAGTAGCGGTAGCGTTTGTCTTTGCGTTAACAATTGCCTGGTGTTCTATTGCGATGGCATCGGTTGCCTTGATTTTATCTATGGTAATCGTGTCAGTGGTGTATTTGTCTGTAACAAGCGCTGATGCGGATCCTTCTCTTTACGCTGCGGTGTCAACGCTGTTGGTTATTTTTATCGCCTATCTTCTCTGTAGATTGATTCGGCGGCAGGTGCAACACCGCAAGGTCAGTCATTTTTTCAGTAATCATGTGCCATCTAACCTGACGGAATATTACCTGGAAAACCCGTCCAGTATGGAGGCCGTCAGTGAATCACGTGAACTGACTATCCTGTTTTGTGATATCAAACGCTTCACCAGCATTTCTGAAACGCTTGAGCCATCTGTTTTAAGTGACTGGCTCAACGCATACTTTGGTATTGTCACCAAGGTTATCCATCAGTACGGTGGCACAGTGGATAAATACATGGGGGATAGTGTGATGGCTTTTTGGGGAGCGCCCAGGGCCAGTGATACTCATGCAATCGATGCCTTGCATGCGTCACGCGAAATACAGCGTGAAGTAGCGGCATTGTCCCGCGACATGCAGCGTCGTGATATGCCGCCGATAATGATTGGTATCGGAATATCTACCGGATTTGCCAATGTAGGACATATGGGGTCGCGTTATCACATGACTTATACTGCAGTGGGGGACCCGGTTAATATTGCCAATCGATTGCAGCGTTGTACCGGCTACTATGATTTGGCAGTTGTGGTTTCCGAGTCGACAGTGCAGAAAGCGCCGGACTATCAGTTCAGAGAGCTCGATACCGTGCATGTAAAAGGTCGGCAGCGATTGGTTAGACTGTTTGAACCGGTATCTCCTATTGCAGAAGCGGTACCTGAAGAGCTTAAGCGTCTGCAGTTGCATCGCAAAGCGATGCAGTTTTACCGCCGCGGTATGTGGGGCGATGCCAGAAACCTGTTTGAAAGGCTGGCCGAGGAAGACCCCAAATTCTATCAACGCTATATTCAGCGGATCGAGAAAATTCAAACAACGAGACCGTCTGACCAGAGTGCACATATACTGGATCTGACTCGACAGCTGGGTTAAGCCTGGCGTGCGTTTTACCGCAAGTTCACTTTAACCCTCAGTTCACTTTAACTCTCAGTTCACTTTAACCCAGGCGTCATTAACAAACCGCTCTTGTGGTTTGAAGAAAGATTTGTAGTTCATCTTTTTGCTCTCTTCAATCCAGTAACCCAGATAGATGTAGTTGAGATCGCGTTGTTTAGCCATCTCGATCTGCATAAGAATAGACGTAGTGCCCAGGCTGCGTTTGTCAAAATCCGGGTCAAAGTAGGTGTACACGGCACTGAAGCCAGAGCTGATCACATCGGTCACTGCAACTGCCAGTAGTTTTCCGTCGAGTCTCAGGGTCAGAAACTCTGTGTCGCACCACTTGCTGATTAAAAAGCGTTCGAAGTCTTTGCGCTCAGGGTTGTCCATTCCGGCATCTTTGTGTCGGCTGCCAAGGTAGCGCTGGTAGAGGTCAAAGTACTCATCGGTATAACGCGATGCTTCTGATGCAATCGTGAGATCGCTATTCGCTTTTCTTGCGCGCAGTTGCGATCTATTCGGGGTAAAGCAGTCTGTTGTGATTCTGGTGGATATGCACTTGTCGCAGTTTTTACAGTGCGGTCTGTAAAGATAATCGCCGCTGCGTCTGAACCCTTTTTGGATTAGCGCGTCGTAGAGTTCCATTGTGGGTGCATTGAACGGATCGGCATAGACGTTACTGGCTACGTGCTCATCGAGGTAGCTGCAGGGTTCGGGCGGGGATTGAAACAGAACTATTTTTGAGCTGTGCTGCATGATCAGAATTTCTTTTTGTATTACTTACCTTAGCTTTGGCTGTGTTAACGCTGGCTTTCTAAGCCAGTCACCTCCAATATACCAATGATGACCAGTCTGCTGTCAGTGGCCAGTGAACTGTTCAGCGTTTTGAAAAATTGGCTATTTGTTCACCATACTCCTCTAGCTGCTTGATTTTATTGATATCCTCTGTGCTTTTGGCCGTGTTTGTCATCTCTGATGTAATTTTTTTGAACTCGGTAATTGGCCTGAATCCTTCTGCACCCTGGTGGACTCGACTGTGGCAGAAGGCCAGCCATCTCTGTTCAGCCCGGCTGTCCAACCGCTCTGGCCAATTGCGCGCTATTAATCGGAAATACAGCTCATCAAGACGAGTGTCTTCAAAAAGAGCTGATTGCGGATCCGGCAAGTCTCCGCCTGACTGAAACAGCTTGTGCAGCTTTGTCATTAGTGTGCGATCTTTCTCACTGGCAAACTGGCCCGAGTAGAGCGTAAGATCAGGATCACTTGCAGCAAGCTGGTCTCTCTGACTGAAAACCCAGGCTAATTTTTCAATCACAGCGGGTGCTGCAAGTAATTGCTCCTTGTGGGCCTGGCATTGCTTCTGGTTGATTTGCCATTTTACAGCTGTTTCTTCATCCAGCATTTTGGCTGGTGCCAGTATGGGGCAGCGGTTGGCGTGAATAGTTTTTACAGCGATTCGGCTGGTGCCTTCGGGAAGGTCTTTGGCGGATGTAAAAATGCGTGCTTTGAGGTCTTCTTTCGAGAGTCTGATCAAGTCGTCTGGTGGGTGGCGAAGGTCATAGGCAATCACACCGTTGGCATTAGTCGGGTGTGGGCCCAGGGGTATGATCAGAGAGATGTGTCCATGCACCGCAGGGTACATTCCTGAAATGTGCAACACTTCTTTTTTGTTGATTAAATCGAGGCCTTGAGACATCACCCATCTTTTGTTGCGAGTACTATAGGCGTAATCAAAAAGCTTTGG
>CAZQKJ010000042.1:0-16505 GCA_964593315.1 uncultured Granulosicoccaceae bacterium | reverse complement strand
CTACCCGGTGTATGTGCATCAATAAATGCTGTTTTACACGGTTGAAGTTCACCGTATCGAACGATACGTTGTTCAAGATCAGTTTTCATACATCACCCGTGTGTAACAAGATTTGTTTCCATATAGCGGTATCATCTAATAGTGTCCATTCACGTCTGATGACAGGTTCTGCTGAACCATGAGCGCCAAACTCAACCTGTGTTATACCCATAATATAAATATCACCACCGGTGGCCAGCCCAAATCGCCCCACACCGTCATGCTTGCCGGACAGGCTCCAGCGAACAGCAGCACGAGGTGGCATGTAAGAATCCTCTCGCCCCATCACATGTTCTACTGCAAATTTTGCATGTGGAAATGAAGCACGCAGACTCATCCAGAAGTCTGATACTCCTGCATAGGACTCACCGCGTTCACCTCCCGGATACTCGAGACTCGCGGCACGATCATAAGCGTCTTGAATCACGGTAAAATCCGCACTCATCATTCGGGTTAATGTATCCTGCAATCGCCGCCCCCAGATACTATCGTTGCCGCGTCCAGTATAGGGCCCCTGCTTATCAAGCCCGGGACTAAAAGGCTCTACGCACTGATCAGGACCGCCCTCAGCAGCTATCAGCTTACGGGTGTAATCCAACGCATTCATACCAAGCTGCATGACCACTGCCGCCTGATCTCGAATAAGCCACTCATCATTGATTTGATTATTGATTGCATGACAATCTGCCAGCACCCGATAACGTAGTTTTTTACCTGAAGCGGGCCCATACACACCGCTGTTACTATGGGTTGCAGTTGTCAGGATACGATGCGAGCTGAGCATACCCTCCTCTGGTGTGCCACACCAGATAACATCTTCACCCAACAGTTGTCGATCGGGAAACTCGGCTAGTGTCGCCATGGTCGCACCGATAACGTTGTGATTGCCTGTGACGATGGAAGACGGTGAGCGCACGATAATATCCGGCGCATAATAATCATGCAGAGTAGCAATACCACGCTTCTCCCAAATCTCTTCAGTGATACCCAGGATGTAGTCGGGAAAATCAGTGAACTTTGCGTCAAAGCCTTTCATATTACTAACCTTCTTACACGCTTTCAGTATGTTTTAGTTTTAACTTTTTATCATGCTTGGTAGGTAACGACTGATCCGGAAATTCCGACCGCTTCAGTAATTCAACAGGCCATTTGTCTGGTAAGCGAGATGATTGTCGAACAATTAACGGGCAATCGATAACAAGCCTTTGTACCGGTGAGTCCGGCTGTTCAATTTGGCGCAGTAGTGTAGAGACTGTGTTCTCTACCATCAGGTTTGCTCGCTGGCGCACTGTCGTTAAACTATAGGCAGCCCAGGCAGCCGGCGGTACATCATCAAAACCAGCCACAGATACATCTTTTGGTACCGACAACCCCAACTGATAGCGCAGCACATCCATGACGGCTATCGCCATGTGATCATTGGCTACAAATACAGCATCCGGACGACGCGCTGGTGGACGATCAAATAACTCAAGTGCAACCAGCCTGGCAGTATCTGAATCATAGTCGCCAACCGAACGTGAAAAAAGCGTTTGCCCGGCGGCACTCAGGCCTGCAACAAAGCCGGCTTCACGATCACGTTGAGTGGTGGCCCCCTCCCAACCGGCAATGTAGGCAATACGCTTGTGCTGTGCCGCGACAAACAACTCTGCAACACAACGCCCACCGGTAAAGTTATCTGATGTGACGGCGGAGATTCCGTCCAGATCCTGAGTACGATTAAACAACACGACCGGAACACCGGCAGTCTGACAGCGAGCACTCAACACTGATGACATCTCTGCCGAGGCCATGATGATGCCATCGACCTGATAGTCGAGTATTTGTTCCATCACACCGTCAACATTGCAGGCTGTTTGCGACGCCATAAAAATCATCACGTGGTATCCACGAGCTTGCAGCGCATTGGAAAATTTCTCGACAGCCTCGGGATAGAAATAGTTTCCAAGATAAGCCACCACCAGACCAATGATGCGGCTTTTACCGGACACCATGGCACGTGCCAGTACATTGGGACGGTAGCCTAACTGGTTTGCGGCTTGCAGCACTTTCTGTTGAGTCTTGGCGCTGACCGATGCGCCTGGTGTATACACCCGACTGACAGCCGATTGAGATACACCGGCAAGTTGCGCCACTTGAGTTGACGTTACTCGATCAGCCATCAAAGACTCCGGCTCTGAATAGGGCCAGATGTATTGATAGCGGCACCAGCTATGTTATGTCCTGCGGAGTTAAACTCTCGCATACGTGCGAAAACATCAACCCCCAGTTGATGATAAACATCCAGTAAATCAACCATCACCCAGTTCTCACGAATTAAGCCACTCTCCACTCGCCAGAAATCAAGGCTGCGTAAATTAATGCGCTGACCAGCAGGCGCTATACCCAACCAGCCATCGTGACTGAGTGTCTGACTCATATTTGGCCAGCCGGTCACCGCAGCAAATTCGTTTTCTGCAAAAAAGTGATGAGCGGTACCTTCAGTCTGCTGGCCCCTGTCAGGCATAGCGTTTAAAAAAGGTATTTGGTGGTTCTGCCTGAAACCCTGTATGCCACGCATACTGCCAATTCCCGCCGGTCCGTACCAGTTCATTTTGAGATGCCAGTACTTCTCTAATTGCATTAACTCCGGTCCACCTTCAGACGGGTGTCGGATCATGTCAGTAATCATATTGATAATAAGTGACTGAGTCGCTTGGCTCAGACTGCCATCAATCGATCCAGTGTTTAAGCCACCACCACTCGCAGGTGCGGGCACCGGTCCGTCTTTGCCAAGTGCCGGCGCCAGTGGCCATGACCGGCTTTGCTGCATTACCTCTGGTATATCCCACAACATTTGCGACTCGACGATGACTCCGTCAACCATCCGAAAGAACTCATGGAATCGCATATAAGTAAGCTTCCCGCTCGGCACGATATCCAGCCACGGTTGCACAAAGCTGCCAACATAGTATCCACAGCAACCGACCCAGTCATGTCCCTCTGTATCAGTACCGGCTATTACAATGTAATCTCGCCTTTCAAGGTCTGGCCACGCACTTAACAGTGGCGCATAAGCCTGACTGTAGAACTACTCTGATCCTTGCATATCAGCAAAAGGAAAACCTAATCGAAATACCGACGCGTTGTTCGATATACTCGCTAATTGGGCGCGCACATTCGCTTCTGAAAAATCATACAGAGCCTGACGCAGCGGCAATAGTCGATTTTTATTGGCCGTATGCTTGTCCACCAATGACACCATTAAACTGACGCTGGTCTCGGGGCTACGCGGTCACCACGGTCATAAGCTTCCCAACCGTGACCATTAAATACATCGTGCCCCAGCTGCGCTAGTACGTGGGCAAAATCCACATAAACCCAGTTGTTGGTAATTTTCCCGTCTTTCACTTGCCAGAAATCCATGTAACGTATTTCAACTCGCTTGCCAGTAGCGGTGACACCCATAAAATCACCTGAGTGCGTTGCTTCCTGACGTCCGAAAGCGGCCGCCCACTCACCCATGAATATTCGAGCCTCATCAATACAGACCTTATCTGAGAACGCAGCTTGAAACGGACGTTGCCAGTTATCCTGAAAGGACTTTAAATCCGGCTTAATGCCGCAGCCCTGATTGCCCATCCAACGAAACCCTTCGGCAAAAAACTGACCGATATCATCAATTCGATGATCATTTAGTCCATCCACCATGCCTTCGATAACAGATCGGGTTTCATCTGTTTTGGACATATCTGTATTCCGAGTCAGTATTGCCTGTTCTGGTCTTGATCCTTTCATAGTACTAAACGCTTTTGGTCAAACATATAAATTGAGGGCCAATTGTTATTGGCATTCATAGTCGACTACCGGTTTTATAATCAAACAGATGACAAATTGATGCAGGTATAGAGGCGTGTACGGTCTCACCAATTTGCGTACGATAGTCCTTAGACGCTTTAACAGACACCAGCGCTCCACCGGCACGCATCGTTACCATGGTAGCTTCACCGAGTAACTCAATGGAATACGCAGCAGCCACTGCCTGCCCCTCAGCGCTTGCGATATCTGCATCTTCAGCCCGAAAGCCGAGCGTCACATCACCACTTATATCTGTCCGCAGTCCGCTAATGGCTACATTTTCCCCTCGAAAAACTCCATTGTGTAAATCCCCGTTGATTAGATTCATAGCAGGAGATCCGATAAAACCAGCGACAAAGGTATTAACCGGTTTCTCATAGATTGCGGTCGGCGTATCAACTTGTTGTATTACACCTTCATTCATTACCACGACTCTATCTGCCAGGGTCATGGCCTCTACCTGATCATGAGTAACATAGATAGTGGTAGTCTTTAGCGTATGCTGTAAATTCTTTATCTGTGCACGAGTCGATACTCGCAATTTAGCGTCAAGATTAGATAAGGGTTCATCCATAAGAAACACAGTTGGTTCTCGAACGATTGCGCGAGCCAGTGCAACACGTTGTCTTTGTCCACCAGATAACTCTGCAGGTTTTCTATGCAGAAACTCATTGAGCTCAACCATCTCTGCTGCGCGCTGAACGCGCTCCTTATGCAATGAAGATTCGACTTTCCTTACTTTCAATGGAAAGCGAATATTCTCAAACACCGTCATATTTGGATACAAACCATAACTCTGAAACACCATAGCAACATCACGGTCTTTGGGTTCCAGCTTGTTAACTCGTCTATCACCAATGTAGATGCTGCCCTCAGTCACATGCTCCAAACCTGCGACCATTCGCATGGTGGTGGTTTTGCCACAACCTGATGGCCCAAGCAGCACCAAAAATTCCTCGTCAGCAATATCAAGATTGAATCCGTCAACGCCAATAAAGTCACCCCATCGCTTGGAGACATTTTCCAGTTTGATTTCAGCCATTGGCTTCTTAACCCTTAACCGCACCAGCTGTCAGTCCACTGACAATCTGGCGCTGAAAAAACAATACCAAAACAAACAACGGTGCCGTTGCCGAAACTACTGCGGCAACTGCAAACATGACGTTGCCCTGTACCTGGGTGGTACCCATGAAACTACCGATCTTAGGCACCATCGTCTGGTTATCCTGACTGAGCAGCATCGATGTAATAGCAAAGTCGTTATATGCCAGTAAGAAGCTGAATAAACCCGTGGTGATAACACCGGGCCACATCACCGGGATGATCACATAGCGAAAAGCCTGAAAGCGGGTACAGCCGTCTACCAAAGCGCTCTCATCGAGCTCTTTTGGAATATTGAGAAAAAATGAATGCAGCATCCAGAGTGTAAAAGGCTGGTTGATCGCCACCAGCACCACAATGGTGGTTGGTAAAATCCCCCATATATTGAGCTCAAAAAACGGCAACAGATAGCCAGATACCAGAGTAATGTGAGGCATTGCCCTGAAGACAAGAGCGGCGATCAAAATCCAGAACGTATAGCGATAAGCAGAGCGCGATAATGCATATCCCCCCAGCGTGCCTAAGGTTAAAGAGATGATCACAACAAAGAAAACGACAATTGCCGTGTTAATCACTGCTCGCCAGAACTCTTCCTGCACCCAGGCACCATAGTAGCCAGCGTTGGTATATGCCTTGCCGGTTTCTATGATCGTACGTTCACCGGTCAGCGCATAAGACCACTCTACTTTAGAAAAAAAGTCTCCCTCTACTTTAAATGATCCCCATAACGTCCAGAGAAAGGGAAATGCTGCAAGAACAATCCACAGAAGCAGAAACGAACCCAGTAGTATCCGTAACGCAGGGTTTAACCGACGAGTGCTGTTCCCTGACACTAGTGCACAACCTTATATTGTCTCCAGGTGCGTACCAGCACCGGAAACAACAGTATACAAACACCAAGGATTGTCAGCATAGAAGTTGCGGCGGCAGAGCCAAACAATTGCTGCTGACCAAACAAGTCATTAAATATTATCCATGACAATGAGGTAGCGCTGGCCGAAGCACTGAACCCGACAATCGGTTCAAAGACCCGGAAGTTATCCATTAACTGAATCAGGCCCACAAAGGTAACCAGCGGCATCAGGTGTGGCAGCACAATATATCGAATTTGCTCCCATCGACTGGCCCCGTCAATCATTGCGGACTCCAGCGTATCTTGAGGTACGGTTTGCAATCCCGCATAGAACACTACAAAAGCAAAAGGCGCCGAATGCCACACCCCATACACCAGGAGCATTATCCAGGTTAGGAACGGCGATGCCTTCAGTGACAGATCCGGATCATTAAACAAGCGCTGCAATGATGATCCCAATATACCGTTAGCATCAACCATCCAGAACAGCACCAGCGATCCTATCAACGGTGTCACAATCATCGGCAATAGGGATACAAATATCACAGAGCCACGCAAAAGCTTTGGTATTGCATTGACTGCAACAGCTATGCAGAATCCGAGAACAATAACCAGCGGCGTCACAACAAACGTGTACACCAGAGTAAACGACAGCGCCTTATAGAATGGCAGGTTGTACAAGCCCTTTACAAACGACACTACACCGTCACGTTGCTGCCACTGTTGTTTGACTTCAGCTGACGCGAGATGATTTCGATTAAGGTAGGTATTCAAGCCTATAAACTTGCCTAACGGCTCGGCATCCCGAAGCTCCTGTGTTGCTTCAACATCTACCCGCATTTCAGTGGTGCAGTTGAACGGGCCACAGGTTTCCGTCTCCGTCATCACTTTGGGATGCTCTATGTGTACAGATTGTACAATGACAGAAGCTATTGGCAACGCTATGAACAGTAGCATTGCCAATGCAGATGGCAGGATAAACCAGAAAAATGCCCTATGCGGCATGCGAGATCTCGGGCCGAGGTTATAGTGCGCGGAGAGTAACCAGTACTCCCCGCTTGTAGTTTACTTATTTCAAAAAAAGCTTACTTCAAAAAGCCGGCTTCAGTAGCCGCTGCAACGTAGGCCGCTTCTATATCTGCAAGAGCCGTGGCCGCATCTTCAGAACCTTGAAGAAACTCCGATATTTCATTACCGGCCGCAGTATGCAGTGCCCCCATATAAGGCACCATCGGATATGGCTTGGCGCCACCTTGTGCAGACGCAGCTACTCCGATGGCTGTTTCACCCGGGGTATAACCATCAATCAACCATACAGCTTCATCAGCGTTGGCATTGGCCATCTCCGCGGTTACGCCATTCATCATTGCAATGAATGTCGCTTCTGCATCTTCATCACTGGTATTTGCAGCCAGAGCAAAGCCATCCCACCACAAGGTTGTAGCGGGTGTGCTGCCACCACCAAGAGTTGGAGCGCTGCCCATACCAGTTCCACTGACCACCACTTCGGTCGAGCCTTCATCATCCAGAATGGCACCAGCGCGAGACCCCCACAGGTTAGACAATGCAGCATTGCCAGCTTCCCATTCAGCCTGTACTGCGTTGGAATCATAAGTCAGGAAGTCAGGGTTCATGTATTCAGTCAGTGACTTCATCATCTCCAGAGTCGCGACACCATGTTCATTATTGATGTCCAGTTCGGCTGTGCCTTCTTTGAAAAAGCTGGCACCCGTTCCCATGTACATGTTGACGAACTCTTCTCCCAGATTCCAGCCAGACTTGAACGTACCAATAAAAGGATAATCCATCAGTCCCTTGTCTTTGATCGCTTTGGACGCAGCCAGAACATCCTCGTAGGTTTCAGGAGCGTCAACGCCGGCCGCTTCGAGTACATCGTTTCTGTAGAACATATGTTGAGCATTGGCCATGAACGCCACCGCCATGATTTTACCGCCCACGGTGATTAGCTGGTTTTTCGCCAACGAGCCGCCGTGCCTGGCAACCAGATCATCCAGCGGACGCACCAATCCGTCATTCATCAGTGTAACCAGTGTGCTGTTGGCCACTACCACCGAGCTGTACTCGGAGGGATTACTGGTCAGTGCCGCTACCATCAGATCTTTGTGGTCTTTATTGTGGTTCTTGGTGAATTCAACACCGTCACCACCACAGGCTTCAGCCCCAGACACCACCGCGTGCAAAGCTGGAAAATCGTTGGCGAGAATACTGACAGAGCCACTCTCTATACCGCAGCCTGCATAAGCATTACCGGCGCCTGCAAAAAGTAGCGATCCTGCGAGCAGGGTTTTCTTGACCAGCGGGGTTTTCTTGAAAAGGGTCATACTTGATTTCCTCGGGTTCCAGATTCAGCGCACAGCGCCAGACAGTAGACAGCAATACAGGACATGAACAACCCCTAGCCAGTGCTGCACTCCGTGCAGATCCGGCCGCGATTGCGTTGCAAAATTCTAAGTCGATCCGTAAGATCTTTGCAAGCACTATTTGCATTCGTATGCAAAAACATGAATTTTCATAATATTTAAGTAGTTACACTCAATACTTGCCGCGGTCTCGAAAGCCCGATCGCGCCAATTCAAAGAGGCCAGGCTCATCGATTTTCAAACTGAAAAAGCCACCGTGCTCAGCTTTTACCAACAGCTGGATAAAATCGACGCCAATCTTTCTGACGTTCTGCAACGCTTCACAAGCGATGACTATCAATGGCATGGCTACCACCCGTTCGGGGAGCTCAGTCAATCAGAACTCGCGCTGACATTCTGGACTCCATTGAGACAATCACTCACGCACCTGCAGCGCCGTCAGGACATTTTCTTCGCGGGCAGGAATGAAATCGACGGTTTCGACAGTACCTGGGTTGTGTCAATGGGCCATCTAATGGGTTTGTTTGATGAGCCCTGGCTAGGCATTCAACCGACCGGGAAAATCTCGATGCTGCGTTATTGCGAGTTTCACCGTGTAGAGAAAGAAGTCATCAAAGAAACTTCAATGTACTTCGATATTCCGCATTTCATGATTCAGGCAGGGGTAAATATATTTCCAAACGCCACAGGCATGCACCTGGTACAGCCCGGGCCAATGACACATGATGCACTATTGTTCGATAAACAAGACCCAGCGGTCGGCACCGGAACGCTTAACCTCATCAATAAAATGATTGGCGAACTGGGACAATGGCAAAGCGATCTGAGTCTCGAAGACGAATTACGACAAAGCTGGTCAGAGGATATGATCTGGTGGGGGCCTGCAGGTATCGGTGCTACCTACACGATTGAACGATATGCCCAACAACACTCAGCACCCTTTAGAGCCGGCTTGACCGATAGATCAAAAACCCAACACGTGGCGCGCCTTGCGGAAGGAAATTACGGTGGATTCTTTGGCAGGCCTAACTTTACTGCACGTTCAGTAGGTGGCTTTATGGGGATGCCCTCGTCCGATATCGCGGGGGAATTCAGAGTGATTGATCTGTACCGCAGAGCGGAAGACAAATTAGTTGAAAACTGGGTGTTTATCGATCTGCTGCATTTCTGGAAAACCTCAGGTATTCAGCTAAACACAGAATTAAACTTATAGAAGCACCACGCTGCTGCAAATAAAGCATCACTATTAAGCATCACTATTAAATAGCTTAACTGTGATGTTAGGTCTGCCATTCCAAACTGCGGTTTTCCACTCGCAGTGCACAATCCCCCCTTCTCACCAATCATCGCCCTTCACAGCGTATCATTTTTTGCACCACTTATCTGCAAAATGGGCAGCATACAGTATCACTCGCGATCTCTAAGATTCTTCGGGTGGTGGTTTTGGCCACCAATCATTTCCCTCAACCCCAGGAATCATAATGAAACGTTCACGCACACTTTCATGGATGAAGCTGCCTTTATTCGCAGCCATGTTAATGATTGGCACGCCATCCTTTGCCGCTGAAACCGAGCTACTTGATGTTGAAGTAGACGAATTGAAGTTCGGCTTTATCAAGCTCACCGATATGGCACCGCTGGCCGTAGCCTACGAAAAAGGCTACTTCGAAGACGAAGGTTTATTCGTAACACTGGAACCTCAAGCTAACTGGAAAGTGCTCCTTGATCGGGTTATCACCGGAGAGCTTGACGGCGCACACATGCTTGCCGGCCAACCTCTGGCCGCGACCATCGGCTTCGGCACAGAAGCCCACATTGTTACCCCGATCTCTATGGATCTAAACGGCAACGGTATCACTGTTTCCAACGAAGTCTGGGAAATGATGAAGGAGAATATTCCACACGAAGACGGTAGACCGGTACATCCGATCAAAGCCGACGCTCTGAAGCCAGTAGTGGATCAGTTTAAAGATGAGGGCAAACCTTTCAACATGGGTATGGTGTTCCCGGTATCAACACACAACTATGAGTTGAGATACTGGCTTGCCTCGGGCGGCATCCACCCGGGTTACTATTCCCCCACCGATGTCTCGGGCCAAATCAAAGCCGACGCCCTACTATCAGTCACACCACCACCGCAAATGCCTTCGACCCTTGAAGCCGGCACTATTCACGGTTACTGCGTCGGCGAGCCCTGGAACCAGCAAGCAGTATTCAAAGGTATCGGTGTACCAGTGATTACTGATTACGAGATCTGGAAAGATAACCCCGAGAAAGTGTTTGGCTTAACCAAAGCATTCACTGAAGAAAACCCGAACACGACACTGGCAGTGGTCAAAGCCATGATTCGAGCAGCCAAGTGGTTAGATGAAAACGACAATGCCAACAGAGTTGAAGCCGTAGAAATATTGTCACGTTCAGAATATGTAGGAGCAGATGCAGAAGTTATTGCCAACTCAATGACCGGCACCTTCGAGTACGAGAAGGGTGATAAGCGCGATGTCCCTGACTTTAATGTTTTCTATCGCTACTTTGCCACCTACCCGTACTACTCTGACGCCATCTGGTACCTGACTCAAATGCGCCGTTGGGGACAGATAGACGAGCACAAAGACGATGCCTGGTATGACGAAGTAGCCCGATCTGTCTACCAACCTGAAATCTATATGGAAGCCGCAAAGCTTCTGGTAGCCGAGGGCTTTGTTGATGAGAAAGACTTCCCCTGGGACACAGATGGTTACAAGGCACCAACCAGTGCGTTCATTGATGGTATCGAGTACGACGGCAAACGACCCAATGCCTATATCGATTCACTCACTATTGGTTTAAAAGCAAAGCAGCAGGTCGGTGACTCGGATGTGGCCTCACTGGATGAGTCGCTCATTCCTCAGACAGAGCAATAACCTCCAACTACAAAACACTACGGGTAATCAAAGTCGATGACTACAACAGCCACAACATCCCCGGCAGAGATCGGGATTGAGCCACGAGAAAAGAAAGCCCTGAAATGGGTCAATAAGGCTTCAGGGTGGCTGGATGCACTCGGCTTCACCTGGTTGGTGCCGATTCTAAAAATAGCGGCGGGTGATGACCGCAGCGTACAACTTAAAGCACTGCAGCAGGTGCTTCTCCTGCCGCTACTTGGGATATCGGTTTTCCTTTTGATCTGGGCTGTATTTGCGCCACGCATTACTACCTCTCTCGGTGCTATTCCAGGTCCCGTTCAAGTGTTTGAACAAGCTCAGAACCTGGTAGCTGATCATAAGCGTGAACGTGAGAAACGTGCGGCTTTCTATGAGCGACAAGATGCTCGCAATGCAAAACTGGTGGAACAAGGCAAATCAGACAAAGTTAAAAACAGAACCTACACAGGCAAACCCACCTACTTTGATCAGATACTAACTAGTATCGGTACCGTGGGCCTGGGGTTTCTGATTGCAACACTAATCGCAGTACCGCTCGGTATCGCATCCGGTATTTCAAAAACCTTCAATGCCGCGATCAACCCGCTGGTACAACTGTTTAAACCGGTTTCACCACTGGCATGGCTACCCATCGTGACCATGATCGTTTCAGCTCTCTATATAGACGTACACGATTCATTTCCAAAGTCACTGGTGATATCGGCCATCACAGTCACACTGTGTTCTATGTGGCCAACCTTGATCAATACATCACTGGGTGTCGCCTCAGTGGACCCGGATCTCATGAATGTCAGCAAGGTACTGCGTCTGCCAACCTGGAAGACCATCACTAAACTGGTATTACCGTCAGCACTGCCATTGATCTTCACGGGCCTGCGCTTGTCACTGGGTGTCGGCTGGATGGTACTGATCGCAGCCGAGATGCTGGCTCAGAATCCAGGGCTTGGAAAGTTTGTGTGGGATGAATTTCAGAACGGATCCTCGCAGTCACTGGCAAGGATAATTGTCGATGTGTTAACCATTGGTCTGATCGGATTTCTACTCGATCGAGTGATGTACGCATTGCAGCGCGCCTTCACATTCACATCAAACAGGTAGATGAAATGACTATTCTAGAAGTCAGTGGTGTGAGTAAATGTTACGCCAGCGGCAATGAAAGCGTTAACGTGCTGGACAACATTAATCTGCAAATCAAGCAAGGTGAGTTTGTTGCCATCGTTGGCTACTCCGGCTGCGGAAAAACCACACTGATCAACACCATTGCAGGGCTGATCGAAGCCGATAGCGGCGGTTTAATCTACAACGGTCGTGAAATACAGGGTACCGGTCTTGAAAGAAGCATCGTATTTCAATCCTACTCGCTAATGCCATGGATGAGTGTACGCGCGAATATCGATCTTGCGGTATCCAGTGCACACAAAGATAAGTCGCGCGCAGAGCGTCGGGAAATTGTTACCCGTTATATCAAGATGGTCGGACTGGATCACGCATCCAACCGCCGCCCTGCGGAACTATCGGGCGGTATGCGCCAACGCGTCGCAGTCGCTCGGGCACTGGCAATGCAGTCTGAAATTCTACTACTGGATGAACCTCTATCTGCGCTGGACGCTCTAACCCGCGCTAAACTACAGGATGAACTGGCTTCCATTTGTGAGCAGGAAAAACGCACCATACTGCTGATCACCAATGACGTCGATGAAGCGATACTGTTGGCTGATCGCATTATTCCACTGACCACAGCACCTGGCGCCACACTGGGCCTTGAGTTTATTGTCGATTTGCCGCGTCCAAGAGATCGAGCGGCAGTTAATAACGATGAGCGTTTTATTAAACTGAGAGCAAGCGTCACTCAGTACCTGATCGATCTTCGATCCACTGCTGACAACGAAGCTCCAGGAACCACGCTACCCAAAGTGGTACCGATTAGTCTGGATGCACCCAAAGCCTATAAAGATGCCGCGCAGACAAACCTAAACACTGGTTATCTACAATTCAGTCAGCTGACCAAAGTCTACCCTACCCCCACCGGTCCATTGACTGTGGTAGAAGATTTTGAACTCAAGCTCGACAAGGGAGACTTTGTCACACTGATCGGGCACTCAGGTTGCGGAAAATCCACCGTACTATCCATGACCGCAGGACTAAATCCGATTACCAGTGGCAGTGTAATACTTGATGGCACCCATGTGACCACTGCAGGCCCGGACCGCGCGGTAGTCTTTCAGTCACCGTCATTGATGCCATGGCTGACTGCCTTTGACAACGTGATGTTAGGTGTGGATCGTGTCTATCCTAAATGCAGTAAGGAAGAAAGAAGGGATATCGTATCCTACTATCTTGAACGTGTTGGCCTGTCTGATGCCATGCACAAACCCGCTGAAGATTTATCAACCGGAATGCAGCAACGTGTGGGTATCGCAAGAGCTTTTGCCCTGTCACCCAAACTACTCCTACTGGATGAGCCTTTTGGCATGCTGGACAGCTTGACCCGCTGGCAGCTTCAGGATGTGTTAATGGAAGTCTGGGAGAGAACACGGGTGACTACCGTTTGTGTCACCCACGATGTTGATGAAGCGATCTTACTCGCAGACCAGGTAGTGATGATGTCAAACGGTCCTAACGCTCGCGTGGGCAACGTGATGGAAGTCAATCTGGATCGTCCCAGAACCCGAAAAAATCTGCTCGATCATAAGCACTATTATCACTACAGAGAAGAGCTGCTCGATTTCCTTGAGGCCTATGAGGGCGGCGCTAATCCTGACCCTGAGACTCTGGAAGCGATCCGTCAAAAACAGCTCGCCCGTAAAGATAGCTCGAACATGCAGCAGCAAACCGCCTGATAGCCACAGTAGAATTAATACATCCCATGCAGAAAAAATCACTCGTCATTATTGGCAACGGTATGGCCCCGGGTCGTATGCTTGAACACTTATACGAACAGGAACATCCGTATGAAGTCACTATCTTCAATGCTGAACCCAGGGTCAACTACAATCGCTTGATGTTATCTCCGGTGCTATCCGGTGAAAAAACTTATGAAGACATCATCACTCATGACGATAGCTGGTATCAACAACACGCAATCACGCTGCACAAAGGAGAACCGATAACAGAGATCTCTCCCGAGACAAAAACAGTGACATCCGCAAACGGCATTAGTTGCAAGTATGACAAGCTGGTGGTTGCGACCGGCTCTTCACCGATTGTGATACCACTGCCTGGCCATGATCTGGACGGTGTGATGACCTATCGCGACCTTGACGATGTCGACCGCATGTTGACGGTGGCTTCAATATCCAGAGCTTCTCAAAAGCCACTGCGGGCCGTCGTGATTGGTGGTGGACTACTCGGGCTTGAAGCGGCAGCGGGACTTGCCGAACAAGGCATGCAGGTGACTGTACTTCACCTGATGGATACGCTAATGGAAAAGCAGCTCGACCCCGCTGCTGCCTGGCTCTTGCAGAATGCCTTCACCAGTAAGAATATTGAAGTGCTGACTGGTGCAGACACCAAATATATCAATGATGGAGGTGACGGTGCGGTATCAGGCGTGGTACTCAAGGACGGACGCACTCTGGGTGCAGATATTGTTGTCATGGCTGTCGGTATCCGTCCCTCAACCAGCCTTGCTAAAGCGTCCGGATTAGATGTTGATCGCGGTATTGTTGTCAATGATCACATGATGACCAGTACAGACCATATTTACGCACTGGGAGAGTGCGCCCAACATCGTGAGGTATGCTACGGATTAGTCGCGCCATTGTTTGATATGGCAAAAGTACTGGCGCAAAATCTGATCACTGAGGACTCCGCCAGCTTCACGGGCTCGGTAACCGCCACCAGGCTCAAGGTCAATGGCATCGATTTATACTCCGCCGGTGATTTCAGTGCGGCAGCAGACAGACAGGAAATTGTACTGCGCGATGCAACCGCAGGCATTTATAAACGCCTGGTGTTAGAGGATGACTGCATCGTGGGAGCCGTACTATACGGTGAGGCATCTGACGGCCCCTGGTTTTTTGATATGCTGAAAAAGCAATCAAACATATCAGAATTTCGAGATACGTTGATCTTTGGTCAGGCCTTTCAGGGTGGCGGTGCTGTAAACCCGTTGGAGGCCGTTGCAGCGTTAGCGGATGATTCAGAGATCTGCGGTTGCAACGGCATTTGCAAAGGCACAATAGTTGCCGCCATCGACTCCGGTCATACCACGTTGGACGCAGTAAGAGCGAATACCAAAGCCTCTTCATCCTGTGGTACCTGCACCGGGCTGGTGGAGCAATTACTCACCTATAAACTGGGTGACGAGTACGAATCATCTGCTATCACTCCCATGTGTGGATGCACACACTATGGCCATGATGAAGTGCGCAAGCTGATCAAGGCGCGGGAACTCACTTCAATACCCGAGGTTATGCAGGAACTGCAATGGAGCAGCTCGTGCGGCTGTGCCAAGTGCCGCCCCGCATTAAACTACTACCTGGTATGTGATTACCCTGAACTGTACAAGGATGACTATCAATCCCGGTTTATCAATGAACGGGCACACGCCAATATACAAAAAGACGGCACCTACTCTGTTGTACCGCGAATGTGGGGCGGACAAACCTCCTCTACGGAGCTACGAGCAATTGCAGATGTCATTGATAAATTCGACATTCCGTCAGTGAAAGTGACCGGTGGGCAACGCATTGATATGCTCGGTGTAAAGAAAGAAAATCTAGTACCAATATGGCGAGATCTGGGCAAGGCAGGTTTTGTTTCAGGTCATGCCTATGCAAAGGGATTGCGTACGGTTAAAACCTGCGTGGGTACCGACTGGTGTCGTTTTGGAACTCAGAACTCCACAGCCTTCGGAGTTCGCATAGAGAAATTCATGTGGGGCTCATGGACACCCGCAAAAGTCAAAATGGCAGTATCCGGATGCCCGCGAAACTGTGCTGAGGCAACCTGCAAAGATGTTGGTATCATCTGCGTAGACTCAGGCTTTGAAATTCACTTTGCTGGCGCTGCCGGTCTGGATATCAAACCAACCGACATACTGGGTCATGCAAAAACTGAAGACGAGGCGCTAGAGATTATCGTCGCAGTTGTGCAGATGTATCGCGAGCAGGGCCACTACCTTGAGCGCATTTACAAATGGGCCAAACGCATAGGTCACGATGAAGTCAGACAGCAGATCATCACGGATACGGATCGCAGGAAAGCCTACTACGATCGATTTGTCATCTCACAACAATTCGCACAGACAGATCCATGGGCCGAGCGAGTTAAAGGTGTACATGAAGATGAATTCACAGATATGCGCATCAATAAGATCCACAAAGAACCACTGGTAAGAGTTGTCCAATGAGCAAAGAGTCGTCAACA
>CAZQKJ010000041.1:0-16631 GCA_964593315.1 uncultured Granulosicoccaceae bacterium | reverse complement strand
CGCACTGGCGCCAGAGGCAGCCGTTTCAATCATTGTGGCGAGCTTGTCTTCCTCAACCAGGACCGGCACCACATTCTTGCCCGAACTGAATTTTATTTCGTCAAGCGCTGCTGTGTTAGTTGGGTCTGATATCGCTACAAACAGCTTAGAACCGCGTAGAACAATGGGTAGTGCATTGTTCTTGGTAACAGTCTCTTCGTTGATCAGTTCTGCTGGTAAGCTGTCTGGTGACAGCGCACTGATGTCGAAAAGAGAAAAGCCGAATTCCTGGGATGCGATGGAGGCAATCCTGGTGGCCGATATATCCATATGATGTACTAAATGGCTAATCAGCTGCCGCTTGTTTTCATTCGCGTCAGCGAGCGCTTGAAGGGCTTCCGCTTCAGATAGTACTTCTTCACGTACGAGTCTTCTAGGCAGGCCGGACAGAGACTGTCTTGCGTCATTTGAGGCAGTAGTGTTGGACATGTTGTGCGCCAGATTTCTTAGAAATAGTTGATCCTTTATTCCTAATCGGCACAGTCCGGAATTTATTTAGCGGTGAGATTGACTCGAACGTGTAAGCGTCAATATTTTGTACAAGTAGGAACAAATATTGGTATGAGTGGTGTAGGTTCCAGCGGGCGCTCCCTGCTGATTTGGTCTACGCGGTGGGGCTATTCAGTATTTGTTGAACAGGTAATAGTCGAAGCCGGATGACTCGATAGCCGTAGTGATCCTGTTTCTCGGGCTCAGTATGTCAGAGCGGTAGGAGTCTGCAGGTCGATATTTACGCTCAAAGAGTATGTTGTTCGCTTTGCGCTTTTTAAGAAGGACGCTACCAGTGCACATCGTGCAGACTAGGTTCTACTAATTTTTCTTACAGAGGTTGTTTTCCAGGCATGTGCCACTTGTATCCCAGGTTAAACCACCGCCATTAATTCTCGCTTCCAGAATGTAGGTTGCACCGTCGACTTCCACAGCGTGCCCTTTGACGGAAATTTTTCCAGCGACAGTTGTAAACGTATCAACTATGCCGCTACCGGGTGACGCGATGTCTTTGGGAATGTTCGGATGTGAGCCATTAGCGCCGTCTCCTGAACACGTATCTAATCTAGCCGTTTCCTGAAAACATATCTGGACTGCAGTTTTTGCAGCGCCGGTTAGCGAAATGACTTCTGAAAACTTGGCGCGCTTGACGTAGTTCCCGTATTTCGGGACAGCAACAGCAGCAAGTATGCCGATGATAGATATCACTATCATGAGTTCAATCAGAGTGAAACCTGTTTGTTTGCGAGCCATGTGGAATCCGCGCTATAAGCTACTTTGGAAATTTAGAGAAGCCCGGGATAGGCCCGGGCTTCAGTACAGAAAATTTTAGATAAAGACTAAAATTTTACTTTCTGCAAAGGTTTGCATCTAGGCAAGTACCACTAACGTCCCAGTCAAGTGCGCCAGCAGCGTTTATTGTAGGTGTCAGAGTGTATTGAGCACCATCAACTTCAACTGCGTGACCTGTTGCAGAAACAACACCAGCCAAAGTAGTCAGCTGTGCAACTATTTCAGTTGTGTTGGTTGCTACGTCATCAGGAATACCTGGGTAGTCAGTAGTTGAACCAGGTGTACCATTACAAGAACCAAGTGCGCCTTCTTCTTGGAAGCACAGGTTTACAGCAGTTTTAGCTGATGCAGTCTGAGTTACAACTTCAGAAAACTTAGCACGCTTAGTGTACTGGCCGTACTGTGGAACAGCTACTGCTGCAAGAATACCGATAATCGCAATAACGATCATCAGTTCGATAAGTGTGAAACCTTTTTGGGTTTGCTTTAACATATACTTGTCTCCAGAGAAGTATTAAATGCATTAGAAAGTTTTTTAAAACGACGGGCGCTAACCCGTCCCGAGGTTTATCGCCCGAAACCGCGGTATCTAAAGCATTTCTGGAGAACTGAGTACAGCAAGAAACAGCTGTTTTGGTGATTTACAAGTACAAATTACTTGTGTAACAGCTACTTAGGTAGCTTGTGAGCTGCGTCAATTTTTTGAATGTTGGTCATTCAAATTTGACGAGTGTAAACAACGATACCATTCGATACCGTTTTTTAGAACTAGATGCTGGAGTGGTCGGGGTGCTTATCCCGTAACACGGCAGTTGCTTCTTCTGCAGATTTTATGTTGCCCAGTGCGCGGTGGGACTCTGCAAGCAGCGCCAAACCCTCGGCGTTAGAACTGCTATCCGGATATTGCTCCAACATAAAATTGACGCGGTTAATGGCTGCTACCATGGCACTGCGACTAAAGTAATAACGTGCAGTGCTGAGTTCGTGTTCAGCCATTTGATCTGTGAGGAGTGCGCTGCGTTGTTTGGCATCTTCTACAAACGGGCTATCCGGGTAGCGGCGTTCCAGGGTTGAAAAATCTGCCAGTGCTTCACGCAACCAGGCTTGATCCAGTTGGTTGAGTTTTCTCGGTACAAATTTTTCGAACAGGGATTTGCCGCGCGAAAAGTTGACCAGGCCTTTCATGTAGTAAGCATAGTCAGATTGATCCGATTGCGGATAGAGTGCTAAAAAGCGATCGAGGGTTGCCAGTGCGCTGTCCAGTTCGCCTTGTCGGTAGTAGGCGTAGGAGACATCCAGCCGTGCCTGTGCTGCGTGGTCGCCAAATGGATAGGTTGCCTCGAGGCTCTCGTATTCCAGTACTGCGGTCTCAAACTGATCGTTCTCAAGTGATTCGCGTGCTTTTTTGAAAAGTCTGCCGGCGTCGCCTTCTTCTTCGCTGAGTTCAAACGCCGGTGCCGGGCCCGGGTCATCCGCTTTTTCGGTCTGGAAGGTGCCGCAGGCGGATAGTGCGACTGTCAGCATCAATAGGGCCGGGCCGGTAAAATAGACTGATTTCATGGTTGTGCGTACCATTGAGCGGATGCCAGATTATATAGGTGTGGCGCTGCTAACTGCCTTGCGATTCTGTCAGCCAGCAGCATTCTTTATGACCGTTCAGGGTGAGAAACATTCAAGATAAAGAACACAGTATGCGATTGACGCTTGAACAGGCCGGATCAAGGCTTGATAAGGTGGTGGCGGACTGGCTGAGTGAATACTCCCGGGCTCGGCTACAGGCGTGGATTACAAACGGAGAGATCACCGTAGACGGGGCCACTGTTGCACCCAAATATCGTATTAAGGGCGGTGAGACTGTACTCGCGCGCGTGCCGGAGCCAGTGGAGATCGGGCTCAAAGCTGAACCTGAAGATATTCCGCTCGATATACACTACACCGATGATCATCTTTTTGTGATCAATAAGCCTGCAGGGCTGGTTATGCATACGGCGCCGGGTAATCTATCCGGCACTCTCCAGAATGGCCTGCTGCAGGTAGAGCCACGACTCGCCACAATCCCGAGAGCCGGTATTGTGCACAGGCTAGACAAAGACACCAGTGGGCTTGTGATGATTGCGCGTACCCTCGAGGCGCATTTTTCGCTGGTGCAACAGCTTCAGGAACGCTCTGTCCATCGGATATATGATGCAATTGTGCAGGGTGAGATGGTGGCGGGTGGCACGATAGACGAGCCTATTGGCCGGCATCCTGTTGACAGAAAGCGGATGGCGGTCAATGAAAAAGGCAAAACTGCGATTACCCATTATAGAGCGATCACTAAATTTAGTAATCACTGTCATATAGGTGTAAAGCTTGAAACTGGTCGTACACATCAGATACGTGTGCATATGTCACATATCCAGCATCCTTTAATTGGTGATGCTGTTTATGGCAGAAGAAACCTGCCAGGTCGTGTGAGTGATGAGCTTAAAAAACTGATTGTAGAGTTTCCGCGTCAGGCGTTACACGCGCGTGAACTTGGCATCGTGCATCCCGCCAGTGGAGAAGAGATGCAATGGCAGGCAGACATGCCGAGCGATATGCAGCAGCTGCTTCAGGGTTTAAAGAATGGATAGTCAAACTCCAGGATCTCCTGAATTTATCGTACCCGAATGGCAAGTGCCGGAAAGTATTCATGCTATCTGTACCACGCGCATCGGTGGACACAGTGCGGCTCCCTTTGATGCCTTTAACTTAGGCCTTCACGTAGGTGATGACCCTGAAAATGTTCGGTTAAACCGTGAACTCCTTAAAAGTACCTTGCAACTGCCGCAAGCGCCGTCTTATCTGCGCCAGGTACACGGTACTGCTGTTGTTCGGGCTGAGAATATTCCCGCCAATCAGCCTGATCAAAAAACCGAACCACAAGCAGATGCCTGCTGGACCCTTAAGAGCGGAAGCCCTATCGCGATAATGACAGCTGATTGTCTGGCTGTGTTATTCGCATCGGCCTGTGGCAATTACATCGCAGGGGCACATGCGGGGTGGCGCGGTCTGGCGGCGGGGGTGTTGGAAGCCACGGTTGCCAGTTTGCCGGTTGATGCTGTGGAGTTAACAGCATGGCTTGGGCCTGCGATCGGTCCGGATCATTTTGAAGTTGGTGCTGAAGTCAGAGAACAGTTTATGAACTGTGACGCGAGTAGTCACGAGCACTTTGTGCCGGTTGATTCCAAATCAGCCCATGGCGCTGAGAAAAAATATACTGCAGATATTTTTGGCCTGGCAAGAGATCGGCTAAGAGCCGTGGGTGTTGGTTCTGTTTGTGGTGGTAATCTCTGTACCTATAGCGATTCCAAAACCTTTTTTTCGCATCGTCGGGATAGCGGCCAAACAGGGCGAATGGCTGCAGTAATCTGGAAAGATTGAGCTGCCACATCCGTTGATATTTACCCTGCATGTCCGCATATACAGAGCATCATATTTTAGTTTAGGGGTACGGTATGCGAATGGACAAACTCACCAGCAAGTTTCAGCAGGCATTGCAAGATGCGCAGTCACTGGCACTTGGACGTGAACATCAGTTTATCGAGCCTGGCCATCTGTTGATTTCGTTTCTCGATCAGCAGGGCGGCGGTGTGCGACACTTGTTAACACAAGCGGGTATTGATATTAATGGCTTGCGCTCAGCGCTGGGTAAGTCTATTGACCGGCTGCCGCAAGTGTCAGGTGCGGGTGGTGATCTGCACATTTCAAGAGATCTCACCAAACTCCTGAATACCACTGATCAGCTTGCGCAAAAGAAAAACGATCAATTTATTTCAAGCGAGCTATTTGTCATTGCGGCAGCGCAGGACAAAGGCGGTGAGTTGGCAAAACTCCTTAAAGAGTTTGGCGGTGATCTCGCGAGTATCGAAGCCGCGGTTGAGAACGTACGTGGTGGTCAAAGTGTCAACGACCAGAATGCAGAGGAACACCGGCAGGCGCTTGAGAAATTTACTATTGATCTAACCGAGCGTGCAGAGCAGGGCAAGCTTGACCCGGTTATAGGCCGTGATGATGAGATAAGGCGCGCTATTCAGATACTGCAGCGTCGAACTAAAAACAACCCGGTCATGATTGGTGAGCCCGGTGTGGGCAAGACGGCAATTATTGAAGGGCTTGCACAACGAATAGTTAAGGGTGAAGTGCCGGAAGGCGTTAAAGGTAAACGCTTGCTGTCACTTGATTTGGCCGGTCTGATCGCTGGCACCAAATTCCGCGGTGAATTTGAAGAGCGTCTCAAGGCATTACTTAATGATTTAAGTAAACAGGAGGGTCAGATAATCCTCTTTATCGATGAAATACACATGATGGTCGGTGCTGGTAAGGCTGAAGGATCAATGGACGCTGGCAACATGCTAAAGCCTGCATTGGCTCGCGGTGAACTGCATTGTATTGGTGCCACTACACTTGATGAGTATCGTGAGTATATAGAAGAAGACGCAGCGCTTGAAAGACGGTTTCAGAAGATACTGGTCGATGAGCCGAGTGTTGAAGATACCATTGCGATTCTGCGTGGCCTTAAAGAACGCTATGAAGTCCACCACGGTGTAGACATATCTGATCCTGCGATCATTGCTGCTGCAACGCTTTCACATCGATACATAGCTGACCGACAACTACCGGATAAAGCCATAGATTGTATCGACGAGGCGGCCAGTCGCATCCGAATGGAGATCGATTCAAAACCCGAAGCGCTGGATAAGCTTGAGCGGCGGTTAATACAGCTTAAGATCGAACGCCAGGCACTCTCCAAAGAAGAAGACGAGGCATCGATCAAGCGACTGGCAGAGCTTGATGCAAAAATCGCCGGCAAGGAAAAAGAGTATTCTGACCTTGAAGAAATCTGGAATGCTGAGAAAGCGGCGGTGCAGGGTTCTACCCATATAAAAGAAGAGCTTGAGCGCGCACGGGTTGAATTGGAAACTGCTACCAGAGCGCGTGACTACGAGCGCATGTCAGAGCTTCAGTATGGAAAAATTCCTGAACTTGAAAAGCAGCTCGAAGACAGTAGCGGTGATGAGCACATGGATTTACAACTGCTGCGTAACAGTGTTACCGATGATGAAATCGCAGAGGTTGTTGCCCGTTGGACGGGCATCCCTGTCAGTAAAATGCTTGAAGGTGAGCGTGAGAAACTGCTGCGTATGGAAGATGAAATTGGCAAACGTGTTATTGGCCAATCAGAGGCTGTTGTCGCTGTGTCTGATGCAGTGCGTCGTTCGCGTGCAGGTCTTGCACCACCTGAAAGACCGAACGGTTCGTTTCTATTTTTAGGACCCACCGGTGTTGGGAAAACCGAGTTAACAAAAGCGCTCGCATCTTTCTTGTTCGATAGCGATGACTCTTTAATCCGTCTCGATATGTCCGAATTTATGGAGAAGCATTCAGTCGCTCGGCTGATTGGTGCGCCCCCGGGTTATGTTGGTTATGATGAAGGCGGTTATCTGACTGAAGCGGTCAGGCGTCGTCCCTACTCAGTGATTTTGTTAGATGAAGTTGAAAAAGCCCACCCGGATGTGTTCAATATTTTGTTGCAGGTACTGGATGATGGCAGGCTGACTGACGGGCAGGGACGCACAGTGGATTTCCGGCATACTGTTATCGTGATGACCTCTAATCTTGGTAGCCATGTCATACAAGAGAAAGCTGGTGCTGCTAACTATGAAGATATGAAAGCATCTGTGCTGGATATTGTGGGTGATCACTTCCGGCCTGAGTTTATTAACCGGATTGATGATGTGGTGGTATTTCACCCTCTCGAACGCGACCATATCAGGCAAATCACTGGTATTCAGGTGGCGATACTTGCCAAGCGTTTAAAAGCTAACGGTATCACTATTGAAGTGACTGACAGTGCGCTCGATATGTTGGGTGAGGCAGGTTTTGATCCGGTGTATGGCGCGCGACCACTGCGCAGAGCCATTCAAAGTCATCTTGAAAACCGTCTTGCTAAAGAAATTCTTGGTGGTGAGTTCGCCCAGGGCGATACGATCGAAGTTGACTGGATAAACGAAGAGTTAATTTTTCGCGAGATCACTGAAACCAGGCAATCTGTATCTCAGTAGCAATGATGATCTAAAAGTTACTGGTGATCTGGTCAGTAACGAGCGGGAATAGTGTGTCTTTCGTTAGCGTCTAGTGACTAGCTTGTACAATGATTGCGGTGGTGTTGTCTGAGCCACCGCGTTCAAGTGCCAGATCAATCAGGCAGTCCAGACTTTCAGCAATAGAGGTTTTGGACATTCCGTCGCTTATTTCCTGTTCGGTTACATCCTTATACAGGCCATCACTGCACACCAGATATCGATCCCCCGGTTGAGTCGGTGCATAAGATACTTGAAGATCGAGATCACTGTGAACGCCAACCGCGCGGGTAATGATGTGTGATGACGGGTGTTTGTCCATGTCTTCTTTTTGCAATTCACCAATGGTGACCAGCTCTTGAACCAAACTGTGATCTTCGGTCATTTGCTGAAGTTGGTTGCCACGATATCGGTAGACACGACTGTCACCGGCCCACAGGAAAAAACAATAGGGATCGTGTACAAACAAAGCGACGACTGTGCTGCCCATCATTTTCCCGTCACCATTTGAACGGCATAGCTCATGTGCATGAGCAAGGCGTGCTTTCAGATCATCAATGTTGGACTGCAGATCGTCTCCTCGGCGGAAGGTTTGCAACTGATCAACAATGGTTCGGCTGGCGACGTCACCAAAGCTGTGACCGCCCATGCCGTCCGCCACCACCCACAGATTTTCTTCGCCAGCGTCCAGCAGCGAGTCTTCATTAACTGATCTGACGAAACCCAGCATGGATTTGCTGGTTGACTGCCACATAAGGTTTAACCGCTGGGAGGCATTTTCGACCGGTGGTACGTCGTCCATGTCTACTGTGCTTTGTTTTGCCATTAATTTCTTGAATCGGCCTTGCCGATTGTGCCGCGGGGACGCTGCCACCACATGTATAATCGCCTGATCGATTCAGGCCCTGCCGAGTCCATATATTATAGTGCAATTTGAATTTTGTCATTACAGGAAAAACTTGGCATGAAAGTCCGCACCCGTTTTGCCCCGAGCCCTACGGGATATCTGCACCTGGGTGGTGCCCGAACCGCGCTTTTCTGCTGGTTATTTGCCCGGAAAAACGCTGGAAAATTCGTCCTTAGGGTGGAAGATACTGACCAGGAACGCTCTACGCCTGAGTCTGTGCAGGCGATTATGGACGGCATGAACTGGTTGGGACTGGAGTACGATGAAGGTCCGTTTTTCCAAACCGAGCGTTTTGATCGTTATAAAGAGGTGGTTGAGCAATTGATTGAGTCGGGCCATGCCTACCGTTGCTATTGCAGCCGCGAGCGACTGGATCAAATGCGCGAGACTGCCATGGCGGAAAAACGCAAGCCCCGATACGACGGCACCTGTCGGGAACGGACAGAGCCAGTCGCTGGCGTTGACCCTGTCATTCGATTCAAAACGCCACTGCAAGGCCAGGTGGTGATCGATGATTTAGTCAAGGGCACGATAGAAATCGATAACACAGAGCTTGATGATCTGGTGATTTGTCGCTCCGATGGCAGTCCGACCTACAACCTTTCCGTTGTCGCGGACGATATCGATATGGATATCACCCATGTTGTCAGAGGCGATGACCACATTAATAACACCCCGCGGCAAATCCACATTTTTGAAGCCCTTGGCGCGAAATTGCCAAAGTTTGCGCACTTGCCGATGATTCTCGGTGAAGACGGTAAGCGTATGTCCAAGCGCCATGGTGCGGTCAGCGTTATGCAGTACCAGCAAGATGGTATTTTGCCGCGCGCGATGTTGAATTATCTGGCGAGGCTGGGTTGGTCCCATGGTGATCAGGAGATATTCACCCTGGACGAGCTGTTGAATCTTTTTGCGATTGAAGATTGCCAGCGCTCAGGTTCGGTTTTTGATAAAACCAAGCTCCTGTGGGTTAATCAACAGCACATGGCTAGTATGAGTGAGGATGAGCTTGGTTCGCAGCTCTCAGAAGTGCTTGAGTCCAGAGATGTACAGATTAGCTCGGGACCGCCACCTGCAAAGCTTGCGATGATCCTTCGTGAGCGTGCGCAAACCTTCTCGGAAATGGCCGATCAGGCAGATATTTTTTACACTGATTCCGTGACCCTTGAGGAGAAGGCGGCTAAAAAGCAGCTGCGACCTGTCACTCTGCCTGTGTTGCAAACGGTCGCGGCAAGACTTGCGGAACTGAGTAACTGGGAGGCTGCAGAATTAAAGGCCGAGCTTGATTCGATCGCGGCCGATCTCGAGATAGGCTTTGGCAAGATCGGCCAACCCTTGAGAGTCGCCATTACCGGAAGCGGGGCTTCCCCGGATATTGCTGACACATTGGAATTGATTGGCAAAGAGCGCAGTGTTTTAAGAATTGCCGCAGCGATAGAGGTAGTAGAAGCACGCGCTGGCTGATGAACTTATTTGACAATTCGGGCCACAGGTTCTACGATTCGCGCACCTGAAAGGGGCTATAGCTCAGCTGGGAGAGCGCCTGCGTGGCACGCAGGAGGTCGGCGGTTCGATCCCGCCTAGCTCCACCATTTTCTCAAATGGATATTTCCCACCATTGCTTAAATGGATATTTTCAAGGTGCTGCTGTACTGATGTAAACGTTATTGTTGTTATGTAGCGTTGCAGTAGCAAGAGGGCGCCTGAAAATATAGGTTGCAGGATAGGCTATTGCTTGTCTTCACTTCTCCCGTGAAATTCAAGCTCCATTAATTTCTCTGCAATAGAGTCGGCATCTACCTCATAGGTACCGTTCTCAATAGCGGCTTTTATTTTTCTTATTTTATCATTGTCCACATCTGGCTCCTGTAGAACTTTTTTTGTTAATTCTTTAGCACGACGGTTGAGTGCTGCAGAATCCTGCTCAGACAACTTCGTCTGAAATTTTTGAGCGCTAGATGATTTGGCCGTATCCACTTTATCGGGTGTGGATTTTCCGGCTGCTCCCGTTTCGTTTGGCTTCTCGATAATCATCTCGCCGAACCACACAAAACGGCCTTGCTGCTCAAGTGCCATTGTGACGGCGAGTCGCTGGATTTCTTGAACAACAAACGTAGAGCTGTGTAAATAATTTTTGTGCCAGGCATACTGATTTGTCGGTTCCTGGTGAGTGAATACGTCGTTTAGAGTAACTCTTGTTTTTATGATAGCTTAACTGGCCATTCTTGCGCCGTTTGCGTGTTTGCACACTCTGTCACATCTCTCTAGAATTCGCTCAAGCGCTGCTTTGTTTCTTAGGAATTGCTGTTGCAGAACACGCTACCACGCAAGCCACCACATCGTTGGCTGTTGAGTAAGGGAAATCAATTGAATACCTATTTGCAACCGTTGTCGCAGCCGTTGTCGCCGGGCGACTCAGGGTTTTTTTTCAGTGACCAATGCCACCTTGGCCCTTTGAATGAGCCAGTTTCGAGCCCGGCCTGGTCGGTCCCTGCCTGTGTCGGTTGCCCGCCCCGGATTTCCTCATTACAGAGAAAATTCAACAACAATCTCCGTGTTAACACCGAAAATGAAATAGCGGTCTATACTCCCACCCGTTAAGTATTTCTAACAGTTTGTTGCTGTCGCTCAGACCGTCGCAATCGTAATTTTCGACCCAACCGGAATGTTCAATGGGGAAGCCAAAACAAAATCAAATCCTGGTCATCGATTCAGACAGCGAACGTGCCCAGAAGCTCCTTCATCAACTGGAATTTGTTGATTACGAGGCCAAAGCGTTAAGTTCGCCCAAGGTACTTGAAGGTTACCCGGGTGTGGCGGATAAGCTCGCCATCATTATTGGTAACTGCCCGGGGATTCTGGATCACGTAGCCAAAATACGCGCCGATGTGCCACAGTGTCCGCCGTTTATACTAGTGACTGGAAGTACGCCACTGGATATGACACCGGAACAAGTTGAAAACACGTTTCTTGGCTGCATTACCGCCGATACTCGGTTTTCAGATCTCTCTAACGTATTGCATCGCGCTGAGGTTGAGAGCGGTGTGGTCAGGGAAGAGGCCGCAGAGCCTAATAAGCCTCAGGTTAAAACGCAATCGCCTGAGCTGTTTAGAAGTCTTGTGGGTAATAGTAGAGAGACCCGCAGGGTTCGAAAGATGATCGAGCAGGTCGCACCTACCGAAGCCACTGTGTTGGTGTTGGGTGAGTCCGGGACTGGTAAGGAAGTCGTTGCCCGCAACATTCATTACCATTCGAAGCGCAGAAACAAACCGTTTGTACCGATCAATTGTGGTGCAATCCCCAGTGAACTGCTGGAAAGCGAATTGTTCGGTCATGAGAAAGGTTCTTTTACCGGTGCCATCGGTGCACGTCAGGGCCGATTTGAGTTAGCGCAAGGCGGCACAATCTTCCTTGACGAAATCGGTGATATGCCACTCTCTATGCAGGTGAAATTGCTGC
This sequence comes from uncultured Granulosicoccaceae bacterium, assembly GCA_964593315.1. Taxonomy (GTDB): domain Bacteria; phylum Pseudomonadota; class Gammaproteobacteria; order Granulosicoccales; family Granulosicoccaceae. Next base: position 4,841 of record CAZQKJ010000041.1, on the reverse strand, counting down.
GTGTTATCCAGGAGCGGTCGTTTGAACGGGTTGGCAGCAACAAGAGCATCAAGTCCGATGTTCGAATTGTGGCGGCAACGCACCGTAATCTGGAAACTCACATCAAGGAAGGCAAGTTTAGAGAAGATCTGTACTATCGCCTCAATGTTTTTCCGGTCGAAATGCCGCGTCTGCGTGACCGGGTTGAAGACCTGCCACTCCTGATTAATGAACTGATCACTCGTCTCGAGCATGAGAAAAATGCATCGGTACGTCTGACACCGGCAGCGGTTATGGCGCTGTGCAACTATTCGTGGCCGGGTAACGTACGTGAACTGGCCAACCTGATGGAGCGGATGACAATTCTGCACCCTCACGGCGTGGTTGATGTGAAAGATCTACCTGCCAAGGTCGTACCTGATCAACAGTCAGCTGAGCAGCATGCGGTGTCTGTGGATTCAGAAGACAGTGAAAAAATGGCTGGCATGCCCGCATTACCCATGCTGAGTGATCCACGTCTGCCGCGTGACGGGCTGGATCTAAAGCAGCACCTGACAGACATTGAAGTCAGCCTGATAGAGCAGGCGCTTGATGATTGCCACGGTGTTGTTGCCCATGCAGCCAAGAAGCTTCAGATCAGAAGAACAACGCTGGTTGAAAAGATGCGCAAGTATAAAATTCAGCGTCCTGAAGAAGCGCAGGCAAATTAAACGGTTCACGCTGCACAAGGATGTGTAGCAGCTGTACGGTTTTGCATTGATCAACTCCGCGCCGTACCAATAGTTCCCTCTTACCGAAGCACCCGTCCAATCACTGGCCAACGGGTGGTAGCGACCTTCGTGTGTCCTAAGGCACAGTATTTGCGCTTGAGGGGGGCTTCTTCGCTCAGCGATCCACTTTTTTCCTGTCAGACTGATCGAATAAAAGGCAATCAGGTGGTTCAAATCACCCGGCAAGGTGAGGGCAGAGCTTTGACGCGAATCACCTCGTGCATTACGCGCAAATAAGAATGTCTACCACGTAGACTTTTTTCGCGATTAAACAGTGTGATCTGCGTTTGCCACTGTTCGCAATAACTCCCATAAAACCTACCGCAGTCTCACTTGGTTTTCATGTTCGTCACGTTTTAGCTTATCGCTGCAAACCCTTGAATTGTGTGGCCTCCGGCTTGCTACACGTCTGTCAGGCAAAACGTTTGATTGCCCGGGCAGCTCGGATGAGTCAGCAATCGCAGATGACAGTTTTTAATTAAAAGCTTTTTTCCTGCGAGTCGATGATTCTTCCATGCGTTTGGGAATAAACCTGCCAAAAGAGGATCGGTACAGATCCAGTTAAAGTTATTTTTATATGGGAGCATAGATGGTGTCCAGTGCAATTGCGCTTGAGGCAACTGAGAACGTGACTACAAAGTCCCCTCCACTGCAGCCGGTACAAGTCGTTGCGGTAACAGGTGGAAAGGGCGGCGTTGGAAAATCGAACGTAACTATCAACGTAGCAATCGAGCTGGGCAAGCTCGGTCGCAATGTGCTGGTTCTCGATGCGGATCTGGGTTTGGCTAATATTGATGTGCTTTGCGGCATTCAACCGCAAGGGACAATTTTTGATGTCATCGAAGGACATAAAACCCTCGATGAAATTGTAGTGCAGGTCGATGAACATGTTCGACTGCTACCTGCGACCAGCGGTGCGTCCAGAGTAGCCTCGCTGACCGAAGCAGAATACGGTGGTTTGATTCAGGCTTTTAGCGGTATGCAGGCACCTATCGATATCATGCTGATCGATACACCCGCTGGAATTAGCAAGCAGGTTACGGCATTTTGCCGTGCTGCACGCGAGGTGGTTATGGTGGTTTGCGATGAGCCTACTTCTGTCTCGGACGCTTGTTCCACCATCAAAGTCCTCAGCAACGATTTCCAGATCAAGCGATTCAACATTCTAGTCAACAAGGTTGCGTCCTCTGATACTGCGCTCGATTTGTTCGACAAGATTGTGGATAGGGTGGACAAACATTCTGAGGTGGCACTTAGCTATCTAGGCTCGATCCCGCAGGATAAACACCTACATATAGGTGCCTGTGAACAATCACCCGTCGTTAAATCTTATCCAGGGTCTCAGGCATCTATTGCTTTTAAGGCATTGGCAAAAAAAATAAATAGTTGGCCCGAACCCAACCAGCCCGTCGGACACGTGGAGTTCTTCGTTGAACGCCTCGTTATGCAAGGTGTGACCGAATGAATGCTCATGCGATGTACAATGATGTCGAGTTAGTCTCTGATAACGAGCTCATAACCAAACACGCCAAGTTGGTAAAGAGGATCGCATTTCATTTGATGCACCGTTTGCCGCCTAACGTACAAGCTGAAGATCTTATTCAGGCAGGTATGATTGGTCTGTTGGAAGCAGCGCGACAATATGATCCTACTCAGGGTGCGAGCTTTGAAACCTACGCTGGTATCCGGGTGCGTGGTGCGATGCTTGATGAGATTCGCCGTTCTGACTGGACGCCCAGATCGGTACATAGAAAATCTCGTGAAGCAGCGGAAGCTCTGCGTAATATTGAGCAGGAGACAGGGCGTGATGCAACCGATGTAGAAGTTGCCCAGCGGCTCGGTATACCACTCAGTGCTTATCATCAGATTCTAACTGAAAGTATGTCTGCGCATATATTCAGTTTCGATCAGCCCGACGAAAACACTGGTGAAACTATTACTCTCCCTGAGAGTAAAGACATTGGGCCTTCGGAACACATGCAGCATGGTAGTTTCAAAACTGCACTTGCTAATGCGATCAAGAACCTGCCAGAGCGTGAAAGTCTGGTGATGTCTTTGTACTACGATGAAGATCTTAATCTAAGAGAGATAGGCGAGATCCTGGGTGTTAGCGAAAGTCGTGTTTGTCAGATTCACGGCCAGGCCCTGATGCGACTAAAGGCACGCTTGTCTGACTGGACAGCAGAAGATCCGGACTAGCAAGAGCTCCACGCGCGTTTTTTAAGCGCGCCTTGAAAGATCTATAGTGGCACCCAAGGTCGCAGGCTGGCAGGATAGTTGACCAGCCCGCACTTGATGTAAGAACTGCACCGAAATGATCGGTGCTGTCTTTTGCAATGTCTTCAATGATGCATCGCCTTGATGCAATCAAGCCCGGTGCTTACAGGTTAGCGGATTGCACTCCGTGGTCTGTATCTTTAGTTATAGTTGCGATCGTTCATCAGAGTGATCCTTGCAATTCATTAATACCTTACGGTCTTAACTCTGCATTCCTCTCCGGAGAATATCTATATTCTCCAAATAGCTATCGCTAATACATTGGTGCAATTCACGCTTGCACCCTGATCTTGTCATTCTGGTTTTACAGTGAATAGATCGATTGGAATGAATGCAATTTATAGTTATGCATCTATGTATGTATAAAAATGTAAACATACATGACACAAGTGATTTCCTATCAATGTTAACTATAACTAGGTAGACGTAAAGGAATTTATCTATCAATGAATGATTGAGGCATAGGAGAATGAAAACGTATTCAAGGTTCGAATCACGGGCGGATGCTGAAGTAATTGCGGACCGTGGAAGCTGGATGTTGCATGGAGCTAGATCAATAACCAGATACGAATCGTCAGTAGATTCACTCTACAAGTACATTGAAATCAGGGAATTGTTGGGTGTTTTTCTGCAGCGGTTAAAAACGAAATTTCGAATCGAAGGATTAAGATTTGAAATGAATGACTCAATCATGGAAGTGACGCTGGGCTCTTGTTTGGCTGACAATATTTACCAGGTTGATTTTGACGGCTCTGATGAAGTCTTGAATTCGGGGTCATTGAAATTGTTTAGAGCCGCGAGATTTCATTCTATCGAGCGGCCGGGAATACACAGTTGTATCGATTGCCTGCAAGGCCCTCTTAGAAATGCAGCTCAGTATGCGCGCGCGTGTGCCAGCGTTTATCATGATTCGCTTACCGGGCTAAAGAACAGAGCTGCATTTGACGCGTTTCTGCGACAGGGAGAAACTCGTAGCGGTGCAGATTCCCTATTGCTGCTGATGTGTGATCTGGATCGATTTAAGAGCATTAATGACTTTTACGGGCATGCCGCAGGAGATGAGGCGCTTAAATTGTTTGCTTGCAAACTAGAGTCTATTTTTGCACAGGACGATAGGCTATTTCGCTACGGTGGTGATGAGTTTGTTGTGGCTTTGGAAAATACATCTGCACTGCAAGGATACACGTCAGCGCAAGAGATTCTGCGCAGCGTTGCCACGAGCAGGCTGTATTTTAAGAGTAATCATATCCAACTTACTGCCACTATCGGGATGGCAGTGAAAAAACCATCTGAGAGTTACTACGATAGTTTTTTACGGGCTGACGAGGCTTTGTTGCGCGGGAAGAGAAGCGGCAGGAACAAAATTGTCGACGGTGCTTGTAATTTAAACTTAATAGAGCAGTAACCCAATGGGGCATAGTTTAGTGCATTGTGTTATCTGCACACTATGGGTGAAGCAGCGGGGCATATTGTTGTATCGCAGCTCTGATAGGGCCATCAGAGCAAGTGATTAATTGTTGCCTTACCAAGGTAATCAAGTGAAAGTTAAGGGTTATTATAGCCCTGGGGTCGGTATCTGGATTTGTTTAAAAGGAGTAGCTAAGGCCAAAGGTGGCCGAAGAAGTGGTGTCTTCATTGACAATCGGGCTGTCCGATATTTCATTTCCAAATTGATCCAGTCTGATAGCCCCGAAAGCGTTTACCTTTGAATTAATTGGATACCCGGCAGTTATTGAAAGAGCGGTATTGATGACTGCCCCGGCTCTATATTGGGAGCGCGTGGCTGTGGCATCTGAAGCATTGACACCATAGTAG